>NZ_JAVJZI010000270.1:0-128695 GCF_040223135.1 Coleofasciculus sp. G3-WIS-01 | reverse complement strand
GGCGGGAATCTCACTATCAACGCCACCGACAGGGTACAACTGACCAATCAAGGACAAATAATCGCCGAATCTACCGGCGCCGCCAAAGCGGGGGATATCCAAATTAACACCGAACACCTCAGTGCCACCAATGGCACCATTGCCACCTCCACCGAACAGTCTGCGGGTGGTGCGATTACCATCACGGCTGCTGACATCCGCCTATTTGAAGATAGCGACATCACCAGCCGCGTTGCCTCTGGTGCAGGGGGTGGCGGTAATATTACCCTCACCGCCAACACCATCCTGGCATTTGACGATAGCGATATCCTAGCTTATGCCCGTGATGGCAGAGGTGGGGATATCAGCTTAAACACCGTCGCCTTCTTCGGTGAAAACTTCAAACCGGCGCCCAGAGGAACTGACCCCGTTACCCCGTGCGCCCGACACGCCCCATGCGCCCAACACACGCCCCGTGCGCCCGACACGCCCCATGCGCCCGTGTCTTAAGCTCAACCCCTCACCAGAAGCATGAGGGGGCGATTGAAATCGCTGCTACACAAACAAAGTCCGCCTGCGCGGACTGGGTTATAACGGGGTAGCGTTCCCCGGATTTGGTATCACTCCAGTAGTGGTTTGGCATACCTAATTTGATGAATTCCGAAACCGTAGGGGCGCACGGCGTGCGCCCGACACGCCCCGCCCAACACGCCCCGCCCAACACGCCCCGTGCGCCCATCAAACCGTCAAATCAGAATTGTCGGGGCGCAAAGGATGATGCCCAGTTTAACGGTAAAATCTATTCCATCATTTGAGCTGGGTCACGCCACCATTTTGGGTTGAACTATGTTGCTAGGGCGGAATCTAGGGAAGACAGCCCCTACTATAAGCCAATCGCACCATCATTGTAGAGACGTTGCATGCAACCTCTCTACAATGATGCCTACTATATATAAAGAAAACTTTTAAGTTTGACGTTTAGGTTTTAATAGTCTAAAGATAAGCGGAGTTCGGGCGGGCAGAAAATGCCCCTGGTAAATCCTGATTTGACAAGGGTTTGGGGGTGTAGTATGATGTTTCTCTATACTGTATTGGGTTACTTTTATTGTCATTTTTAACTAACTATTCCTGAAACGCCTTGATAATGCGTTATCTGATTCTCTCTAGCGTTGGAAATTTTAAAATACTACAAATATGTTGCACATCCTAATTTGAAGGACTCATGCAGAGGCATATTTGACAAAAAAGCCATTTAATGCATATTGTTCCAGAGCAAAAAAGGACGACGGGTGGAAGAACCTCTTATCTGATAAGACTTGTAGCGTGAGGATATCATAGGCGATCGCGATAATTATTTCCACCCGTCGCCAGGTTGGGACTTGCCAGCGATTGGCGGTAGGTGGGCGCAGGGGGCGTGGGCGCAAGACGAGGCGCCCCTACAGATGAATTCCCCCTACAACTTAGCCACCGCACCATCCCGACGGCTGTCACCAGCGCCGACAACTAAACCCTCAGCGGTTTTCATCACCGTATGAACGCCACCAAAAAACAAATTTTTTTCTCGCCAACGCACAACCTGTTGATTTGTCAGCAAGGGATTGATAATTTCAGCTTCAGTTAAACCCGGTTCGATATGAAATCTACCCTTTTCTCCATGGGTTCTCGGACTATCGACGGCTTGCTCAATAGACATATTAAAATCTAAAATATTAGAAATCACTTGTAAAATAGCCGTTCTTATCCGATTAGAACCCCCTGAACCTAAAACAACTTCTGCCTGATTCTTTTGCAAAACAATAGAAGGAGACATCATCGACGAAATCCGCACATCTTCTTGCCACTGATGGAAGCCTTGGGGATTTAAATCTGCCTCTCCTAACATATTATTCACCATAATGCCTGTACCGGGAATTACATAACCCGAACCTTCCCCGTTAGACGTGGTAACACTAGCGGCATTTCCCGCCTCATCAATGACACTAATATGGGTAGTACTGCCCCATTTATTCACTGTTTCGGCTAAATCTTGTTGATACTGAGCAATAGAATCGTCAGCTAAAAATTGCTCGGCAATATCCTCTTGATACAGATAATCATTCAATCCCTGCTGTCTGGCTGTATTCGTCAACTGCATAACCTGTGCCAAAATTTCTAGATGACGCGCACTCCCAAAACCCAGATTCGCTAAATCAATGGTCGATAATAATTTTAATGCCCAAGCAATCAAAGTTCCACCCGAACTTGGAGGTGGGTTAGTTAATAAGGTATTGCCTCGATAATTAACCGTTAAAGGTTGCCGTTCTATTACCCGATAATCCTTGAAATCCTCTAAGGTTAAATACCCCCCTAACGCCTGACAATCTTTGACCAACTGATGAGCAATATCTCCTTGATAAAATTCTTGGACACCCTTTTTTGCCAAATAAGCTAACGTATCAGCAAAGGCTGGCATGATTACTATTCCATTGGGTTCGATGGGTTCCCCGGTAAGAATAAATATGTTTTGTCTGTTGCGCTCCGCTATAATAATTGGCGTCAAAATTGAAGTTAAACAATAGTATTGAAATCGATTTAATTTAACTCCATTTTTGGCATAGTGAATCGCGGGTTCAGCTAGGACATGAAAGGGTAAGCTACCCAATCGTTTGTGAACATGAAACACGCCAGCCATATTGCCCGGAACCGCCATAGAACCCAGTCCGATATGAAACTCTTGGATAGCGCCACCAAAATTAACATCAACGGGATAAAAATCAATATCCTTCTCAGGACGTTTTTGACGTGGGGTTTGGCAAAAAAAATCAAAGAGAATATTATCATTCGTTGGGGTATGGGCTAAGAGGAAACCACCCCCCGCCGCTGAGGTGAGTCCCGGTTCAGTAACAAAAGAGGCGAGAATCGCTGCAACCGCCGCATCAAACGCATTACCACCGAGACGAAACATTTCCCTACCCGCCTCAGCCGTTTTCTCATGTCCAGCCGCGATCGCGCCGCGTGTTTTTTGTATCATAACAGTTAATGTCTAGTCCGAATAACCACCAGAAGCTTTTGAGTTATAGCAGTTATTCACGTCATCATAACCAGGATCAGGATCAGCAGAACGTTGTGACAGTTACCAAACTGTCTGGTTTTCAAGAGCCACCGGAACCAGAAATCAAAGTGCGATCGCGCTGGCTTGTAGTAACCGCTATCTTCGGTTCTGGCTAGAGTTAGACAGCCTCTGTGAGAGGATAAGTCAATTCAATAGCCATTGACAACTTCTAAAAGTGGCACATATCTTTGCCGGTGACTCCCCTTAAACCCTTTAGCGTTAAATACAACTTAAACCTAGGGCGACAGAAGGTCAAATGCTAACAACTCATCCCCGCAAAAATGCACTCTTGGCATTGTTATTGCTTGTATCTGCTGCCAGCTTCGGGATAACAATGGCATTATATATTGCTCCGGGTGCTTTGGGACAGACAATCTTTTCCCTGTGCAAAGTCTGGTTACTTGCACTACCGCTAGTCTGGTTTATTTGGGTAGATCATGGCAAATTTAGACTATCCCTACCGAAGAAAAAGGAGTTGTTAGCGGGTGCAGGATTGGGACTGTTGATGTTTGGTATAATTATCAGTGCCTATTGGCTGTTTGGTCAGCAGTGGATTGATGTTATAGATGTGCGGACTAAGGCAAAACAAGCCGGGATTACTAGCCCCAATGTTTATCTGAGTGGCGCATTATATTTTACCTTCATTAATGCCCTGATTGAAGAGTACATCTGGCGTTGGTTTGTGTATAAAAAATGTGAGGTATTGGTATCTGGAACAAGAGCCGTATTTTTGGGTGCTATGCTATTCACACTCCATCACATTATTGCATTAGCCGCTTATACCGCCGATTGGGGTGTAGTTCTACTCGGTTCCTTGGGCGTATTCATCGCTGGGGCAGTATGGTCATGGTGTTATCTCACCTATCGTACCTTATGGTCAAGTTACCTCAGCCACATTCTCGCGGATTTAGCGATCGCAATAGTGGGTTGGCATCTACTGTTTGGGTCGCTAAGATGATAATAATGAGATTTATACTGGTAAATTGTGCCTAGCTCGTTGTTCTAATTACGATGAATAGATATCTGGATCAAATGCTTAAACGGCGTCGATGGTTACTCCTTAGTCTGTTTGTCGCTCTAGCTATTCTCACCTATTTTAGTCAACCAATTTAAGCTCATCAACAGCGTTTCAATGCCAATGCCTATATTTTTTTGCTTCAGAACTATTTCCCTTGTCTCCCTTGTCCCTTCTCACAAGTAAGGGACGCACCCTTGTTTTATTGCCTGTTGCGGTGAGCAGTACTTATTGAATTTGGCGCTTGAGAATAGAAGTTGTACCAAAAACTGCCATGATAACCAGACCTAACACCGAAGCCGGTTCAGGAACAGATTCAGACCTCGTGTCGGTCAAAGGTGGTATTTGCTCATCTCTATCATTCTCTGAGTCAGTCGGTAACTCTGGAGAACTTGAAGGGTCAGATTGAGCCAGGTTGCTGGCAAAACTCAGATTATCCATTTGAAACGCTTCATTTGCCGCCGCGATAGCTAGTGGAGGTGACTGCATCCCAAAAGATATGAGGTCAAAGGCTCTATCCGCAACAATTCCCAGGAAACCAGTCCCTTGTTCCTGAAGATACTGGGAGAAGACAACCGTATCTACTCCCGGTATTCCATCGAACAAACCCGAAACCGTTAATCCTCCATTACTTGTCGTTGAGCTAAAGTCAGCGCCAAATCCGATTATTTGAGACGGAAATTTGAATATGACACTCTGAGAACGACTCGGAGTAGACGTGTAAAATTGACCCGAACTCCATACTGATGAAACCCCTGTCACCTCAATCCCACTCTCAAGGAGTAAGCTTTGACTGCTGCTTTGAGGAGTAGAGAAGGTATCAGTAGTAATGCCAAAAACTGTTTCCTCCCAAGCTATCCGGTCAGTAAACACAGTCACCGCTTCAGCCGGAGTCACACCTGTTCCCAAAGCCATCAAAGTCGCGCTAGCTGCTGTCATTGATAAGGTTTTCATGGCAGTTGATGTAAACATGGTTGCTTGAAAGTAAGGGTTTACGAAGACTCTTCTTTGAAGAAAAAATCGGGAAGATGTAATTTGATCAAAAAACAAAGGGCTTACATTACATGGTTTTGGGGTTTACCTGAACAGTGATTTGTTTGGCTTGGTTAGTTAAATCCTGTCACATTCGTATTTTAATTGTCTAGTAAAACGACTCTTCTTTACAATAACTTTGATATTGATGGGGAAGCTAAAGTTAATTTAAAACGTCTAGAAATACCAACTAGCAAGGCTTTTGGGGATTTTGACTCATCCAATAATGTAAAAAAAACATAAAGATAATAGTACAACCAATAAAATTATTAATTTATGATAACTTTATAGAATTGGTAAAAACTTGATGAGGTCTTCACAAAAGACTAGGCTCAAAAAAAAGATATTCCCTAAAATTCCGGAATACTGAAATGTGAATTGATCAGGTTCTTCATTGAAACGGCGTCAAGTGCAAGTATTTTTTATTCAAATAAAATTCAAGTGGGGTAAGGCGTTCTCTTTTTGTGGCAAACAGCAGGTATTGTGGCTGATTTAATGGAAACAGCGAACCGATTCAACCTATGACCAATCCTTCTATGTATCACCTTGGCTTCGGACAAGATGACCTCGGTTTACCGCCCCCTACCCTGGCGCTGTTATCCGGTGAGCCGCAACGCGCTTCTCAGATTGCTCAAGACTATTTACAGGATGGGCGTCTGCTCTCGGAGAATCGGGGATTAAAGAGTTATCTGGGCAAACTGTCCAATAATCGCCCCATCTTATCGGCGACGAGTGGGATGGGCGCACCGTCTTTGAGTATTGTGGTGAATGAGTTGGTGCAACTGGGGATTGAGAGAATTATTCGGGTGGGGACTTGTGGATCGATTCAAGACTATATACCTGTGGGTAGTATTGTGATTACTCATGGGGCATTATGTCGCCAAGGTGCAGCCAATGATATTGCCCCAATTGAATATCCGGCGGCGGCTGATCCATTTCTGACGGTGAGATTAGTTGAGGCGGCGCGGGAGTTAGGGATTGAGCATTATCTGGGAATTACGGCGTCGGTGGATACATTTTATGAAGGGCAAGAACGCACCGATTCAGCGAATCCTTATTTAATGCGTCAGCTTCAAGGTATCACTCAAGAATACCGCCGTTTGAATATTCTCAATTATGAGATGGAATGTGGCACATTATTGAAAATGGCGGGGGTGTATGGATTTGCCGCTGCTTGTGTTTGTGGTGTTGTTGCCCAGCGAACGGCGGGAGAAGCAATTATTGTCGGGCAAAAAGAGGTGAGTGTGCAGCGTGCGATCGCAGTGGCAATACGTGCCGCCGAAAACGTTGACCAGAATAGCTATTATTTTCCCGCATCGATGAAGTAGGGGCTTGGTAACCAAGCCCCGACTCTACTGGTAACTACGCTATAGTCTTCAATTGAGGGTAGGAATAGGTCAAACGCTAGCTGTTTCCTGCAAGGCTTTCAGCACAGTATCATGAATCACACCATTGCTAACAATTACCCCCTGATTATCAGAAAGTTTGGCACCCAGAGAAAAGTTAAGGGGTTTGCCGTACATATCACTCACTCGTCCCCCAGCTTCCTCAACTACAATCGTTCCCGCCCCATGATCCCAAATCTTTTCCCGATAATCTGGAGACTTGGGTGATGGCAAACGCAGGTAAAGCGACGCCCGCCCCGAAGCGACGGCACCATACTTGGCTTGAGAGTCCATCCGCAACGAAGGGGCTGTAATTCCTACCGCCTTGGCAACAGCATCTTGTCGTGAGTGATCACCATGACCGGATTCCACACTCTCCACAAAGCGCATCGCCTCGTTACTATCAGCCTTCGTCACCTGAATCGGCTGAGGTTTTCCACCAGAGATGGGAACCATGGTTGCTCCTTGACCCCGTACCGCTACGAATAGGACACCCTTTTCTCCATCAGGTTCGTAGGGTGAAATCGGTAGGGCGGGACAAGCCAGAACACCGAGTTTCACTTCACCCAGTTCCACCAGTGCTAAAGCCACAGCATATTGATCTTGACGCAGAAAGCCTTTTGTGCCGTCAATGGGATCTAATGTCCAATAGCGCCCACCAATCTCACTATTGCCGCGATCAATCCAGTCCAAGATCTGATCCGATGTCGCATCACCAACAACAGACTTGACATAGTGAGTCACCCGATTGAGTTGGTCAGCCATTTCCGGTTGACGCAACTGAGATGCATCTTCTTCGCCCACGACGAGATCATCAGGAAACGCCATCGCTAACGCTCGACAGATAACCGCCTGGGAACCCAAATCCGCCACCGTTACCGGACTCTTATCACTCTTTTCCATCGCTTCAGGCACCTGTTCTTGGCGAACTTGCTCACACAGTTTGGCTGCTGTCAGCGCCGCCTCAATAGCTACCTGTTTTTCTTGCTCGTAAGACATGGTAAATCTCTATTGCTCCATAATACTCTCAAAAAAACCTGGCTAAGAACGGGAAGGGAAAACAGATTGTTTAGACCCCGACTAAGCGGCTTTAGCCCGCCCTTACCTTTTCTTGTAACGAGGGCAATCGCCATCGTGGGGGCTTACCTAAAACACTCATATCAGTGAGCCTTGGGACATTGATACCCTGGTACTGGTTGAGAAGCCGCTTCCCGTTTACCTGGAATACTGTTTGGTCGCACCCTTGGGTTAGATTTAACTTTCCCGATGTCACCACTGATCACGATCTGCCCTTTCCCTGTACCTGGATTAATCTGTACAGTTGGCATAAGGTTAGGAGCGATCGCTATGTCTAACGTATTGCCGCTTCCATCATGACCTCTCAGCAGAGCGATCATCAAGCCTCAAGCCAAGATTGGGGATTGGTGTAGAGACGTGCCATGGCACGTCTGGTAGCTAATTTTGTTGGATATAGGATTTAAACACATCCACTAATTCAGAACGGCTGACAATCAGCGTGGGAAAAGATCGCCCGCCGTAATCTTGACCCGCTTGCAGGGGGAAAATCGGCTCTGACTCCAACGACACCCAAACCGCACCCGCTGCTTTCACAATCACCCAAGCCCCCGCTATATCCCAAATCTTGGGCGTTGCTTCCATCCCACCGAGAACCGCTCCAGTAGCAACGGTGATAAAATTATAACTGGCAACCCCTAACATACGAATTTTACAGGGGAAGGGTTGCTGTAAGAGTAAGGTGCTGCGAGAGCAAAGGTTAAAAAAGTGATTACTACTGAGTTCATCCGGACTACTGTGGATAGAAAACTCATTCATAAATGCCCCAGGGATGATATCAGGTAATCCTGATTCCCCCGCCCAAAAGCCATGAAAGGATTGTCCAATGGGAGGAAAATGGACATAACCAAACACAGGTGTGCCGTGATACAGCAAACCCAGAGAAATCCCCCAAATTGGGATACCTCGGGTAAAGTTCGTCGTACCATCTAAGGGATCGATAATCCAGCACCACTCCGTATCAGGGAACCGATGTTCCCCTTCCTCACTTAAGATTCCATGACTCTTAAACCGAGACGCGATCGCACGACGAATCGTCTCATCTGCCAAATGATCCGCTTTTGTCACCAAACTCCCATCCGCTTTTTGCGACGCCTGACAGCAGCGAAAATCAGGCAGGAGTTGGCTACCGACATGGTTAGTAATCTCTTTGGCAAAGTCAAGGACAGACGCCCAAAATTCCTTCATTGGTTAAAAATCTATATAATCCCTCATCCAGAGTCCCTGGATAGAAATTGTCACCCTTATGCATTAAGTTAGGGCGGGTGCGAGTTACATCTGGGTCAACCCAAAATGATAACGGTGAAACCCGCCCCTACAATATTACCCGTCTAAATCATTTTCCATAACCGTCGCGATCGCTTGCTTGGTATTATCCCGGAATTCTTGCACGTTCACTCGTCCCAAAAACCATATAGCGGCAATCATCCCCACGGCTTGCAAGGCAAACACCAAGCCATAGGCTAACACAGGCACAGTAAACAAGGCTTGTCCAATAGACAACACCCAACCGCCGATAAAGGTAGCTAACCCCCGCGCCATCGCTTGAGCTAATCCCCACGCCCCAATAAAGGTTCCCGCTGTTTCCGCCGCCGTCAGATCCAGCATCAGACTCAATCCCCCTGTTGTGGTGATTCCCGCCGCTAGACCAAATAACAGCATCGCCAGCTTCAAAATCTCCCCCTGTTGGGTAAATCCCGATAGAATAATCACACAGAAGCTAATAGCCACTGAAATACAACCCAATTTCGTCGTATTCTGCTTACCGATACGAGGTACGACTAAAAACCCCGTGGTACTCACACCCATTAAAGTACCTAATCCCCAATAGGAATTGAGCCGAGTGGTTTCAGCAATGGGCATCCCAAAAACATCAGCGCCATAAGGTTCCAACACACCTTCCTGCATAAACAAGCTAATCGTCATCACCAATAAAAAGGTGAAAAATAAACCCGTTTGGCGACTCGCCGTTAAAACTTTCAGCGCCCTACCCAAAGTAACTTGGTCTTCTCGCTCTACTAAACTCGAACGGGAGGCGTAGCGGGAGTATTTTTTCTCAATTCCCAGAGTTGCCAGGATCGCTAATCCCATAACCACCAGTGGCACAATCATAAACAGGCGGTTGAGGGGAGTCTGTAATGTGGCTAATGACGAGGATAGAACCTCTGCACCAATCGGTGAGGCGGTTTCTGCTGGATCAAGGCTTTTGAGCAATATCCCCCCAGTAATCCCACCAATAATAATACCCACCATCAGCATTGACCAGGTTGTGCCAATTAACTTGGAGCGATTGTCCTCATCAGAAACATCCACCAGCATAGCGGTAAAGGGGGTAGAACTGGCACTCAGGGCTAAACCATAGACAGTAAAAATTAATGCCAATACCCCTGTCCAGCCTAATATCTCTGTATTTAACGTCCAGCCTCCCGCCCTTTGTACCGCTTCACCAAGTTGCCACATCACCTGGACCGCCAAAAAAGCCGCGATCGTAAATCCGGCGGTACCCAGCCAAACATAACCACTGCGGTGATATCCAAAGAGGGGTTTAGCATCGGAAAGTTGACCAAACCAAATTCTAGCCGGAGCAACCAGTTGATGCATAGCTAAAACCCCCGTAGCATAAGCCGGATTAATCCCTAGTTCGCTAATCATCACCCGGTTAAGGATACCCAAAGTAAGAATCGCCATAATCCCTAACCCCATCTGGAATAAACCCAGACGGAACATAGTCAAAATCCCAATTCTGGGGAGGGGTTTCTCCGGGAATGAGGGAGTGGATGAGGACTGAGTAAAATCACTGGTTTCCATAGCCGTTCAGACGCGATCGCTTGCTGCTGTTTATCGTTAATGACCCATATAAAACTATACGTTTCCTGAGAGTCTGTAACCAATAAACCCGATAAAATCAAAATATCCTGAGAAAACAAATCCAAACAGAACGGCAAAGCGGGGACGTTATCGTCGCATCCGTTGACTCAGGCGATTTTGGAGGATATCCAGCAGCAGAGTGAGGATAGAGAAAGATAGAATAAACGTAAATTTTGGCTCGGTAAAGACTATGGGAAACCTCTTCCTTGACCTATCTCCAGAACTTGAACAACAACTTCTGGGTCTCCCACCCAGCGACAAACTTCGCCTCATCCAACTGCTTGCCCAAAGTCTCAATGATCTTTGGAGTAGCCCGTCCCCAGAACCCTCCACCCAGCTTTCCGAGTTTTTTCGCTGCTCTCCCTTGGCTGAAGTCGCTGCGACTGGAGAACTCGACCTAAGTCGCGATCGCTCTGTCCCAAGCGATCGTTTTGTCCTATGACCTATCTCCTTGATACCTGCCTCATTTCCGAACTGGTTGCCAAACAACCAAATCAGCGAGTTGTAGACTGGCTTGATGCCCAACCCCCTGAAATACTCTACCTTAGCGTGATTACAATCGGTGAAATCACCAAAGGCATCAACAAGCTTACCGCATCCCAACGCAAAGACTCCCTGACAATCTGGCTTAACGAAACCCTTCCAACTCGCTTTGCCGGACGAATTTTAGGAATTGACATCACAACAATGCTATTGTGGGGTGAATTAGTGGGACGGCTCGAACTCGAAGGACGAATTCTACCTGTAATGGATTCTTTGATTGCCGCGATCGCCCTTCAACATTCTCTGCATCTGGTTACCCGCAACGAAAACGACTTTGCTGGGACGGGTGTCGCGATCGTAAATCCTTGGTCTACTTAGGCTGTTTGAGCATCCGACCTCATCTAAAAGTCCCCACCAGCAAAACCCAATACAATAAACATTAAGAAATGTAACGAAGTCGGAGCGCAGGGAATGACGATTCAGACAACCACCTTAGCTGAAAATGGTCCCACCGTAACCAGCGTAGGCATTGGCACTTGGGCGTGGGGCGATAAGCTGTTCTGGGGCTACGGCAACGATTATGGGGTATCTCAGGTACGAGACGCCTTTGCCGCTACCTTAGATGCAGGAGTCAGCTTTTTTGACACGGCGGAAGTGTACGGATTAGGAGAATCCGAGTCGCTATTGGGACAGTTTATGAAAGAATTAGGACGTCCAGCCCAGATAGCCACAAAATACTTCCCTGTCCCCTGGCGCTTTACATCACAGTCGGTGTCTGACGCCTTAACGGATAGCTTAAAACGGTTACAGGTTGAGCAAGTGGCGCTATATCAAGTTCATTCTCCCTTTAGCTTCTTTATGAGTCAAGAAACCTTAATGAATGCGCTGGCGGATGAGGTGCAACGGGGGAGAATTGCCACGGTGGGGGTAAGTAATTACTCCGCCGAACAAATGCGGGAAGCGCACGGTTATCTAGCCGCCCGAGGAATTCCCTTAGCGGTGAATCAGGTGCAATATTCCCTACTGGCGCGGCAAATTGAACGGAATGGCACTTTGGATACGGCGCGGGAATTGGGGGTGACGATTTTGGCATATAGTCCTCTAGCCCAAGGATTATTAACCGGGAAGTACACCCCAGAAAACGATGTGAAACCCACGGGGGCGCGTCAGCTTGATCCGCGTTTTAGCAAAGGGGGGTTAGAAAAAATTGCCCCTGTGATCAAACTTTTGCGTCAATTGGGGGAAAGATACGATCGCACGCCTGCACAGGTGGCGCTAAATTGGTTAATTGCCCAAGGTGTCGTGCCAATTCCGGGGGCGAAAACTGCCCAGCAAGCCCAACAAAACGCTGGGGCGTTGGGGTGGAGTTTAACCCCTGAAGAGGTGGAACAGTTGGATCAGGTGACTCGTGGTTTGTAGAGACGTAGCATGGAACGTCTCTACACTTAGCGCAAATTTAGAGATTTTTCAAGCTTTGACGCTATATCTGACATAACCTATAGTCTAGGTTTAGCGAAAATTAACAGCAGATTATCACAATGGTAAGAGAGCTTGAGCGAAAACATCTCAATGGTGATTTTCCGGAAACAGCACCGACAGCAAATCCGGTATTTTTCAGAACCTACAGCCGCCGCACAGCCAAGGGTAGAGAGACGTGGAGGGAGGTTTGCGATCGCACAATTCAAGGATTGAACAAACTGGGTAAGCTGACTCCAGCAGAAACTGCCCTGTTAGAGCGGATGATGCACCAGATTAAAAGTTTACCCTCAGGACGCTGGTTATGGGTCGGCGGCACAGAATGGCTGGAAAATCCGGAGAATTTCTCTGGCGCTTATAATTGTACCTCTACCAATGTGGTAGACTGGCGTGCCTTTGGCTTAATGATGGATCTCGCCATGATGGGCTGCGGCACAGGGGCAGTTTTGGAACCCCAATACATTAACCAGTTACCCCCAATTCGCAATCATCTAAATGTAATCTTAGAGGGTGAAATTGGCACAACGCCACTAGAGGAACGGCGCGAAAAAACCGAGGTCAAAATTGATGGGAATCAGGTGACAATTTATGTCGGGGACTCCCGTCAAGGGTGGGTTAAGTCCTATCAAACTCTGTTGGAATTATCCACAGATGAAAAGTTTTCTGGGGAAGTTCAGGTATCCATTAATGTGAGTGATATTCGTCCTGCCGGAGAATCCCTAAAAGGCTTTGGCGGGGTGGCAAATCCGATTAAACTACCGGAACTTTATCAGCGATGTGCGGCAATTTTAAATAAAGCTTTGGGACGGCAATTAAATTCAGTCGAATGCTGTCTTTTAATTGATGAAGCTGCTGTCGTGGTTGTAGCCGGAAACGTCAGACGTTGTTTACCCAAAGGCTCCCTGGTTCACACAGAGTCTGGATTAGTTGCCATTGAAAAAATTCGCATTGGCGATCGCGTTTTAACCAGTAACGGGTTTTATCCCGTAACCAATTTCTTTGATCAAGGCGTTCAATCCCTCTGTCGGATCAAAACCGAGGATGGTTATTTGGACTGTACCCCTGATCATAAAGTTGCTGTATTAACCGACATTTATGGCAACTATAAAATGGTTAAAGCCAAAGACTTGAAAGCAGGCGATCGCTTAGTCTTTGTTCCCCATAAAATTCCGGGAACCCCAACGGAGTTACCTGAATTTAAAGGAAAACTAAGTTCCCAGGCTAAACCAATCACCGTGCCAGCGTTAACCTCAGAGGTGGCGTATTTCTTAGGGTATTTACAAGGAGATGGTTCAGTCAGTTCTGATGGTTGGCGGGTGCGCTTGCGGATTCACCAAGATAGTCCGCAAATTCTAGAATGCTTGATTGCGGTGGCTGAACAGTTTGGCTTGCCAACTCATACGTTAAGAACACCAGAACAGGGGAAAACAAAGACTTTTGAATTACAACTCAATTCTGCCGCCATCAATCAGTATCTTTCCCAGTTTAAGCAGCCGTTTACCTCGCCCTCTGTACCCGACTGTATTTTATTGGGAACTCAGGCGATTCGGGAAGCCTATTTAGCGGGTTTAGCGGATGCCGATGGATGTCATTCTCAAGGGGTTTTAGTGGCTTCCGTTCATCCCGACTTTTTGCGACAAATCCAGACTCTATATGCCTCTTTAGGAATTGCCACACGGTTGTGTGCTTCAATTCGTAAACGCACAGGTAAATGGGAAGGTGAGTTAGTCACTGTGGGTGAATCGGCTTATTTAGCGGTGCAAACCTTCATGTCTACTGATTCGAGTACCTTTAGTGAACGACAACGACAACACCCGAAATCGTTTCACGATCATGGATTTACCCGAGAAATAGTGAAACCGTTGGTTAGTAGCGATCGCTATCATTATGGAACAGGTCAAAAGCAAGTTATTGCACCAACCGTAAAGCGATTGGTTCCGGAGTCTACGGGGTTAATTCCCGTCAAGGTTAAATCTGTAGAAACTAATGTCCGCACCGCACCAACCTATGACATTGAAGTGGCAACTATCCATGAATTTGTCTGCGAAGGGATTCTGGTGTCTAATAGTGCCGGTATGCGCCAAGGGGTTAGTGATGATGAAAAGTTTGTCAATGCTAAGGATAACCTTTGGCAACAGGATGAACATGGAAACTGGCGCATTGATCCGGAACGCGATGCATTGAGAATGGCAAATCATTCCCGTGTTTTTCACCATAAACCTACCTTAGATGAATGTATTGCAGCAGTTCGCAAACAATATTATTCTGGTGAAGGTGCGATTCAATGGGCGGGAGAAGCCGTGGCGAGAGCAAGTTGTGATTTGCTAGATACTCCAGCCTTGAAAAAAGAGTTTCTGCAAGCTTACGAACAAGGAAATGGGAGTCACTGGTTAAAGGAAAAGTATCCGAATTTGACACCCGATGAAATTGAGCATCGCTTGCAGCGGTTTGGCTTAAATCCCTGTGTGACGGCTGATACTTGGGTGCATACGGAATTTGGTCCGCGCCAAGTTAAAGATTTAATCGGGAAGCAACATGGAACTTACGTTAACGGGGAACTCTTTAGCACAACAGCGGATGGCTTTTTCTATACGGGCGATCGCGCCGTCTTAACCTTAGCCACAAAAGAGGGTGTTTCCCTACGTTTGACCGGAAACCATAAAGTTTTACGAGTTAGCGCCCAAACTCAAAAGCGTCAATACACCGAATGGGTAGCGGCTGAGGAATTGAAAGTAGGCGATCGCGTATGCTTGCACAATCACCGAGGAATTCAGCCTTGGCAAGGTGTGGGAACCTTTGATCAAGGATGGTTATTGGGGAGTCTCGTTGGTGACGGATCACTAGCAGAAACTCAATGGAACGATCAGGGAATATTGCGATTCTGGGGTGACTCTCAAGTAGAAATGGTGGAGTATGCAGTAGCAACACTCCAGAAAAATGTTGATTGTGGTATGAATTTAGGAGGTCATTATCATCGCCAACACAATTTACATCAGGTGGCGTCAAGTGGGTTAGCGAAACTAGCCGCGCAGTTCAATATTCATCGCGGTAAAAAAATAGTGACGCCGGAAGTTGAACAAGCCAGCTACGAGTTTTATCAGGGATTCCTACAAGGCTTATTCGATGCCGATGGGAGTGTGCAAGGAACGCAAAATAAAGGCATTAGTGTGCGTTTAGCCCAAAGTAATCTTGAGTTGCTTCAAGCCGTACAGCGGATGCTGCTGCGTCTAGGAATTGTTTCCAAAGTTTATCAAAATCGTCGGACAGCAGGTTATCGGTTGATGCCTGATACCAATCGTGATCAGGCGACGTACTTCTGCAAAGCCCAGCACGAATTGGTAATAGCTAACGACAATCTGATTGAATTCCGCGATCGCGTGGGTTTCCGTCAGCCGGATAAACAGCAAAAGTTGGATAATTTACTCAACGGATACAAGCGTAAGCTAAACCGGGAACGTTTTGTTGTCACCGTTGAGTCGGTTTCTCCTACGGGTATCGAATCTGTTTATGATTGCACCGTTCCAGGTGTCTCTCGGTTCGATGCCAATGGCATTGTGGCGCACAATTGTGGTGAAATTATCGGCTCGGTATTCCATTGTAATTTAGCCGAAATTCACCTGAATCAAATTGATCCGAATAACCAGAAAGAACAAGAGGAAGCCTTCAGTGCTGGGGCGCTTTCCGTTGCCATTTTGCTCAACCATAAATTTGTTGAGGAACGGTATCAAAAATCACGAGAATTAGACCCAATTGTTGGCGTATCCTTCACCGGATTATTCGATTTCTTTGTCAAAGCTTTTGGCGTAGACTGGTTACGCTGGTGGACAGAGGGACGCCCAGATACCGTCGAAGGTGTGCAGTTCAAGGAACAAGAAAAAGCCTATTTAACCCGATGGCGCGATATTGTACATCGGGTGGTGTGGGAGTACTGCGATAAGCATGGAATTAAACGCCCTAATCGCTGTACAACCGTTCAACCTTCTGGGACAAAATCTCTACTCACGGGGGCATCTCCGGGTTGGCATCCACCCAAAGCACAGCGATTTATTCGCCGAATTACGTTTAGAAAGAATGATCCGGTAGCTTTGGCTTGTATTGATTACGGTTACAATGTCACCCCATCGCAATCGGATAAAGATGAAAACGGAAATCTATTGAATGATCCGTTTGCTGAAGCCTGTTCTGAATGGTTGGTGGAAATTCCGGTGGCTGTATCTTGGGCAGATTTACCCGGTGCCGATGAAATTGATATCAGTCAGTTTTCTGCATTGGCACAAATGGATTTTGCCATGCAAGTTCAGCGCTGGTATGTAACACATAACACCTCTTCAACCTGGGAATTGCGCGTCAATGAAATTGAACCGTTAGGAGAGCAGATTTATCAAGCGATTCAGAATGATGACGGGTATATTTCAGCGGCGCTATTGGCGCGGTTTGATGACCATCAATCGTTCCCGCGTTTGCCTTTTGAACCGATTGATAAAGCGACCTACGAGCAATTGATGCAAGAGGTGCAACAGCGGCGGAAAGTGTCTGAATTTTATCCCGCTTTGGAGAAATATGATTCGGGTGAATTAATCGAAGCAGGACCCGCTGGTTGTGATTCGGATAAATGTATGTTCCCGGAACAAACACCGAATTCGTAAGCTGGAATTAGGATAACTCTCCTACCCAAACCATTCGAGTTCCTCGTCAGGGGAATTTATTGGTCACGGGATCTGGAAAACCTCTCTCCAAACCTCTCTCCTGCAAGGAGAGAGGCTTTGAATTCTCCCCCTCTCCACAACACTGATTCATACCAAATCCGCCTTGGAAACCCCATGTAAGAGGAGGCGATTGAAATCGCTGCTACACAAACAAAGTCCGCCTGCGCGGACTAGATTATAAAGGGGGTGGCTAACCCGGATTTGGTATCAGCAGCCCTTAAGGTATTGGAGGAGAGGGCGACCTAACCCCATTGGGTAGATTGGTGTTGTTCATGAATACAAGGAGGTTGCCCATACAGGTGGACGTATGAAAAAATCAGTGAAAGTTAAACCCAACTCTAAAACGCAATCGATAGAAGAAATGGCAGATGGGACATTAAAAGTGAATCTGAAGTCGCCGCCAGTGGATGGTAAAGCAAATAAGGAGTTAATTGGGCTATTGGCAGAAAAGTTCAATGTTACCAAGTCCAAAGTTCAGATAAAATCTGGGTTATCCGCTAAAACAAAATTGATTGAAATTGTTGATGATTAGAACATCTCCACAGTTAACTTTTATTGTCCCTACCTACTTATTCCACAAACCAGTGATTAACTCCAAACCCAACCGCCCGATGGGGATGAGATAATTCTGTGGCTAGGTTGAGAACCGCTTGTCTGGCGATCGCACTTTCAAAGACGGAGGAGAAAACCACGTCTATATCGTGGGTTTGACAAAATTGTCGGAGTTGTTTCGGAGATCCTGCGATCGCAGCTTTAATTACAAAAATTCCCCGCCATCCCCGCAGGTAACAGGTTTTGAGTTGGTTCAACGTGGCGACAGATTCATCAAGAGCGATCGCTGTCCTATACTGATCCTGCATAACCCTCATTGCCGCAAACTCCTCTGGCGGCAAGGGTTGTTCCAGAAACTCAACCATTCCCGCCTGATCCGCCATCTGCAACCACTGTTGTGCTTGACTTTGTGTGAGTCCACCATTAGCATCTAAGCGTAATTGAGCTGATTGGGGTAAGGCTTGAACCAATTGGTCAAACCACCTCAGTTCCGACTCCATGGACGTTACACCAATTTTCCATTTAAACGTGCGATCGCCCTGTTGCCAACCTTGCTGCCAAGATGTTAACGCCACTTCCCCGGTGGGTAAAAGATAGCTGTATTTCAGCGACGTATGGGATAAGGATAGGCTGGTTTTTTCAGTTTCAATCTGACTCTCTCCCTTATCTTTTGCGACTAAAACCTCCCAAGCTGATTCAAAGCCAAACTGACAGGCGGGGAGTTCAGCCGGGATCGAAAAAATATCCGTTGATGTAATCTGAGACGGGAACTGCTGACAAAAGGTTAAGGCTTGTTCTAAGGTTTCAGAACCAAACCAGGGGAGGGGTGCAATTTCGCCCCAACCCACTCGCCCCTTTTCATCCGTTAGACGCAGAATAATCCCCTCGCGTACTTTCCAGATGCCATGATGAGTGGTTAATGGATGTTGAAATTGTCGCTGGTAAGGATGAAACTCAAAACGATAAGTCACCGGAAACATTTTAGGTTTTCTGTAGGGTGGGCATTGCCCACCAGCCAAAATTTCAGTACCATTCACTCTAGGTTACTAATGGTGAGATGGCTACAGATTCCTATACTAAGCTGTGTGGCATTTTAGAGAGGAGTGGACGAAAATGCGAGAACTCATCCCCAGCAATGGGTTCATGCCCAACATCTGGCAAGTCTCTGGCGGATTAACCGAACGCGCCTGGGTAGAAATCGATCGCGCGGCACTTTCCCATAACCTGAACCAATTAAAGCAGCTTTTGTCGGCTAAAACCCAACTCATGGCGGTGGTGAAAGCGGATGCTTATGGACATGGTGCCACCATGGTTGCCCAAACCGCACTCGCCACAGGTGCTTATGGATTATGTGTCGCTACAGTAGAAGAAGGCATTCAACTGCGAGAAGCGGGAATTGACGCGCCCATCGTGATTTTAGGCGCAACTAATACCCCCGAACAAGTGCGTGCGATCGCCCATTGGCATTTACAACCCACTATCTGTACACCCCAACAGGCTTTGGTCTTTTCTGATACCCTCAGTCGTAGCCAAACCCCCTTATCGGTTCATCTCAAAGTTGATACAGGGATGTCTCGCTTAGGAATGCCTTGGCAACAAGCCACAGAGTTTGTGCAATTAGTTCAGCGATTACCTCATTTAGAAATAGCCAGTGTTTATTCTCATTTAGCCACAGCAGACAGTCCAGATCCCACCGTCATGAGACTACAGCATCAGCGATTTGAATCGGTTATTGCTGAACTTCATGCCGCGAATATTGTCCCCCCTTGCTTACACTTAGCCAACTCCGCCGCCACGTTAACTGATCCTGCCCTGCATTACGATTGGGTACGAGTCGGATTAGCAATTTATGGACTCTATCCCGCACCCCATTTACACCCAAAAGTCAACCTCAAACCCGTTATGCAAGTCAAAAGCCGGGTTACCCAAGTGAAAACAATACCTCCAGGAACAGGGGTTAGTTATGGATATAAATTTATCGCCCAGAAACCGCTACGGTTGGCTGTAGTTGGTATCGGTTACGCC
Source organism: Coleofasciculus sp. G3-WIS-01 (assembly GCF_040223135.1). NCBI lineage: Bacteria > Bacillati > Cyanobacteriota > Cyanophyceae > Coleofasciculales > Coleofasciculaceae > Coleofasciculus > Coleofasciculus sp. G3-WIS-01. The sequence goes on along the minus strand of NZ_JAVJZI010000270.1, from coordinate 109,009 downwards.
GATGGTGTTCCCCGGAACCTCTCGAATAAAATGATCGGATTAATTCGGGGTGAACGGGTGTCACAAATTGGGGCAATTACCATGGATCAACTGATGCTGGATGTGAGTAATATTCCCGATTTACAGGTTGGTGAAATTGTTACTTTAATTGGACAAGACGGAGATCAGCAAATTTCTGCGGATGACTGGGCAATTTCCTTAAATACAATATCCTGGGAAATCCTTTGTGGCTTTAAGCACCGACTCCCGCGTGTTTTGACATCCTCCCCGGCGTAAACGCACAGGGATTCCCGCCATCACTGACGAGGCTTCCTCTTTCCGCGACTCGGCTTACCTTGAGGAGTCTCCTCACCAAGGCAGAGGTCGATGTCTCCAGAGGCGTGACTTCCCGTGTGCCCCACGGTACGCAATGCTAATTCGAGGATGTTGATGGCGGCGTTCCAGTCTCTGTCAATGACAAACCTGCAATGAGGGCAGCAATGCGTTCTCATCGAGAGAGACTTGTGCACTTTCTCTCCACAGTTTGAGCAGTTCTGGCTAGTGTACTGGGGAGGGACAGCGACTGTCGCCACTCCAAACACTTTGCCGAAATACTCCACCCACTGACGGAAAGTTGACCATGCAGCATCAGAGATGGATTTGGCGAGTTTATGGTTTTTCACCATATTTGACACCAACAAGTCCAGCCTTCGGCAAGCCGCTGGCGCGTCTACATAGGCTACCAAGTCGTTAGACTGGACTACGCATCTGGCCAACTTGACGGCGAAATCTTTACGTTGCCTACTTACCTTGAGGTGCTTTCTCCCTAAGCGATTTTGAGCCTTCTTTCGGTTATTGGAACGTTGGCGTGTCTTAGCCAGCCGACGTTGAAGACGCTTGAGGGCTTTCTCTGACTTTCTCAGATGTCTGGGATTCTCCACCGTTTGACCATCAGAATCGGTGTAGAAATGATTCAGTCCAACATCAAGCCCAATCGTCTTCCCTGTCGGAACCCTTTTCTCCAAACGTTCCTGAGCCAGACAAAACTGAACGTAGTATCCGTCGGCACGACGGACAACTCTCACCCGCTTAATCTGCTTCAACTGATAGAAATGCAAGTCACGAGTTCCCCACATCTTGAAGCTACCAGCCTTAAATCCATCAGTGAAGGTGATAGTTCTTCTATCATCTGATAGATTCCATCCTGAGGTTTTGTACTCGACCGAATCGCGAGTTTTATGCTTCTTGAATTGGGGAAACCCTTTGTTGCCTGGAATATTCTTTTTACAGTTGTCGTAGAAACGGGCAATTGCTGACCAAGCTCGTTCCGCAGATGCTTGACGAGCCATTGAGTTGAGTTTCTTAGCCCAAGGGAACTCTTTGGCTAGAACAGCACAATATGCGCTCAGTTCATACCTTCCAAGTCCCTTGTTATCCATCCAGTATCGCAGGCAACTGTTACGAACAAACCTAGCTGTACGAATGGCTTCGTCTAGCCGTTCATACTGCTCCTTGGTTCCTTCTAACTTTGCCTCGAATACCAACATATTACGCTCAGTTACTTGACGTAATCATACCACAGTTTTTGAAGCCGTCCTATAAGGACGGGGCTTTAAACCCAATTTCTCCGGTAATTTAGAGAGGGGAGCCGCACGTAGCCTGGTTAGGCTGGTTAGCCTCGCGGCTTCGTTCCCTACAGCACAAGCAGAGTAATTAGCGATCGCACAATTATGTCCCCCACTAAACCCTGTATCCCTATCCCTCCACCCCTGATGATGTCACAGGAGGGTTCCTTTGCTCACCAGACATTGACGCAACGCTGGGTGACGATTATTGAACGTGCGATCGCATCTAACAATTATCCCGCCTCGATTACTCAGAGTCTAGAGAATCTGCGTCAGGAATTGCCTTATGGAATCGTGCGATCGCTCGTCTGTGAAACTCAACCCGATTTAGAGGCTTGGAATACCTATATAGCACCCTACCAGGGAAAGCGCTGGATTGATATCCCCTGGTATCCCGCAGAAGTCTATCTCTACCGTCGCATCTTAGAAGCCACCCACTACTTTCAACCGGGAAAATGGCACCGAGTCGATCCCTTTGAACCGCAAAAACACAGCAGTTTAGCAAAGGTAATGTCCGCCATTGAGACAATGAGTGGCAAAATTAACACCTTTGTTGATTCTCAAGGGAAATGGAAGCGCATCGATTTAATCGCCCTATTTTATTTTGCTCTTTGGGGAAATCGCATCGACTTAAGCCTGTTCCCCACTGACGCTGGGGAAAGTCAGCGGATGAATATTGAAGCCTATCGCGAACAGGCAAATTTGTTAGTTGATCATACACCCCAACTTGCCGCTCACATTGCTCACCTTAAGGGAATGCGGCTCGATTTAATTGTGGATAATGCTGGGTTTGAGTTGTTCTGTGATTTGTGTTTAGCTGACTTTTTAGTAAACAGTGGAATCGCTCAACCGATTTACTTGCATTTGAAGCCTCATCCGATATTTGTTTCTGATGCCATGATTAAGGATGTTCACCACACCATCAACGTTCTGTGTAAACATAGCAATCAAGACGTACAATCTCTAGGAAAACGTCTCAAAAATTATATTGACAACGGTGACATCATCTGCTGCGAGGATTCCTATTGGACAGCCCCCCTCGCCTTTTGGGAAATGCCAGAACGATGGCGTGATGAATTGAATCAATCCCAACTTGTGATGATCAAAGGGGATGCCAATTATCGCCGCTTACTAGGCGATCGCCAATGGGATTATACCACGCCTTGGGAAGACATTGTTTGCTATTTTCCCGCACCATTAACCGCCCTACGCACGTTCAAAGCTGAACTCGCCGCCGGATTGCAACCTGATCAGATTGAGAGATTGAATCAAGATGATCCGCAGTGGTTAATAAATGGACAATGGGGTGTAATTCAATTTTTCAACCCACACCAGTAAGTTAGGTTGATGCTTCTTACCCAACACAATCTCAGCGTCAAGCCCTTACTACATACAAACCCAATTATTATTCATCATTTAATTCATCGATTTTGAACTGTCGCACTTCTTCCAACTGCACCCCGTTTTCCGACTAATTGTTTACTCATCTAACACATCCAGAAGTTGCTTGGCAATTTCTCGACGGGTTTCTTCTTTGTGCATTTGCGTAAAAAAAGTTAATGTAATAAATATTAATGTTTTGGGGCTGAACTTTTGCCAAATATCGATTGTGACAGTGGCGGAAATAAACGTGGGATAGGGGAAAGAGAATTCAGATGCATAATGCATAATTCATAATTTATTTTTATGGGGTTTGTTGGGGGACGGCGGTAGTTTTTTGGGATAAGTTCATCCTCATGTAAAAATGCGCCAGAGTTTGTCTTACCGCCGTCCTTCGTCGTTACCTAAAACTCTCCAATGTAGGTGTCGAGGGCTCTAGCTGTTTCCACTAGGGGGTGATGGCGATCAACTAAAATCGGACTTTTGCTAGTCACATCATCAATGGGAATGCTGACGACTATTCCATTTTGCCAAGCGACCATTTTTTGATAGTCATCTTTGGCAATTAAGTCTACAGCCGTTTTGCCAAAGGAGGTGGCAAGTAAGCGATCTAAAGCAGAGGGCGCACCACCCCGTTGAACGTGACCTAAAACGGTTACTCGTGCTTCAATCGTGTTCCCGCTACAGTGAGAAATCTGGTCAGCCACATAATCTCCGATACCCCGTAATCGGATCTCACCTAGGGCGTCTGTGTAGTATCGTTCTTGACCCTCAAGGGTTTTTGCCCCCTCAGCCACAACAACGATCGCAAAGCGGCGATTCCAGCGATCGCGCAGGTCGGTGATATGCTTACAAACACCACTAATGGAATAGGGAATTTCCGGAATCAGGATTACATCAGCACCGCCAGCAATGCCTGCATTTAGGGCTAAATGTCCGGCTTCGCGCCCCATCACCTCAACTACCATGACGCGATCGTGACTAGCCGCCGTGTAAGAGAGACGAGATAAGGCATCAACAATGGTATTAACCGCCGTATCGAAACCAACGGCTAGATTCGTGAAAGCCACATCATTATCAATCGTCTTGGGGACTCCCACGATATTCATACCCCCTTGATGGGCAAGCTGGTTCATAATCGCCAGACTCCCGTCGCCACCAATGACAATCAGGGCGTCTAGACCTAATTTCTGATAACCAGCGATAATCTGATCGGCTTGAGCCTCGGTATCCCCTTTGTTAATTGAACCGAGGATAGTACCACCAGTACTCAGGAGTGGGTCAATTCCGCGATTGTCAAGACCGTGAACATTCAGTGAGACTGATTTGCCTTCCAATAAACCTTGGGTGGCGTAGGGAATACCTAAAACTTCCCAATCATAACTCAGAGTAGCATGTCTAACGGCAGCGCGAATGACCGCGTTTAATCCGGGACAGTCACCGCCACTGGTGAGTAGACCAATCCGTTTGCGAGTTTCCATAGGTCGATCTCAAGTGTGTATTATTGTGGATGGCTTTAACGAAGGCTATTTGATCATCAAAGACAGGTTTACTCCCCAGACATTCTGACAGCACCCTGACACCACAACTACAGTTTTACTGTTTGGGATTAGAATCAAGCTGAATTAGGATCGAGTGCAAGCCCGATTGAGTGGTGCAGTTGTGGCACTCGTCTTAGAGAGTCGTTTGCCTCAAAAACGCTTGCTCAGTGGTACGTCTAGGGTAGTCAGCGTTAACCCATATTGGCAAACAGGGTTCTAAATTCCCTCATGGCAAAAAACCTCAACCTTTCCTGGTCTGTAAACATCTAGTCCAAGATAGCCAATTTTCTGTAATCTGAGAGTATCAAGCCGCACTGCGGTTAAGACAATGATGATTAAAAAGCCCTGCTTCAATCCAGAACATGGATCAACCAGGTCTTAGAGGAATTTCATTTGTCATTAGAGCCGCTTTATTGACAAATGAAATTTATTGTGAATATATCAAGGCTAAAACTTTCTTTAAGAGACTTATGACTTGACAAAATGATCTCCGTTGTGTATTTACTAAAGATTGAAAGAAAAAGAGAAAACGAAAAATTTAATGATTTTCAGTACAACGACTAAGTATAGAATCGTGATAGCGACAGGAATTGCTATTCTTACCTCCTCCATGAATCTGGGTGAAGCAAAGGCTCAATCTATCCCTAATCCCCAAACTATTTTGCTCGCCCAAACCTTTGGCGGAATCGAACGAGAAATAGCTCTTGAGGACGTACCCCTTCCAGTTATGGCGGCGGTGCGAACAGTGACAGGTGCTGAACCCACAGCGGCAAACATTGAAATGAAGCCGGATGGGTCTATTGTTTATGAATTAAGAGGTCAAAACCAGCAAGGCTTTGAATTCTGGGCTGATGCGACTCCCAATGGACAAATTGTTGAGGTGGACGAAGAAATTGAGCGCAGTGCGGTTCCGGAAGATGTGATCAAAGCGCTAAAACGGTGGGAACCAAACGCCTCCATTGTCAGTACGTGGCGCAGTACCCGTCTCGGGGAATTTGTCTATGAAATTGTTCTGGATAATGATTTCTGGTTTGAAATTTCGGCTGATACGAAGCAAATCACTATTCATCAACTACAGCGTTCCTAAGTTGGTGGAAAAAATTAAAGTTAAAGACTGGGGATCGTCATTTGTCCTTTGTCATTTGTCATTGCTAAGGATTTGAGGAGTATTTACAGAATTTAATAGAGTTGGGTTGAGTTATATCAACCGACTTCGGTGAGAAACTGTTCAGCACGACGCCAGAGATTTATGAAGACGTTTACATTCACGAATTGGTCGAAAGTTCTAGCTGTGGCATTAACCGCAACGACTATTCCTTTCACGACAATTTCTGTTTCTGCTCAAGTTCTTAAAGGGTTTGGGGCTTCGTTTCCTCAACCCCTTTACCAACGCTATAGCGTCGAATACGAAAAGGAAACCGGCAACAGTATTGAATACACAGCCATTGGCAGTGGCGGTGGGATTCGCAAATTTATGGAGCGAGCCGTAGACTTTGGGGCAACCACGTTAATTCCGACTCCCATTGAGGAAAATCAAGTGGAAGATGGATTGCTGATGGTGCCGACTGGGGGAGGGGCTGTGGCTATTGTTTATAATCTTCAAGATGTCCCCACGAATATTAAACTCTCTCGCGAACAACTTGCCAAGATTTTCACGGGTCAAATTGGTAATTGGAAACAGGTAAATCCCCGCTTTCCGAATAAAGAAATTCAAGTGATTGTTCGCTCGGACAGTAGCGGTGCTACCTTTGTCTTGACGAAATACTTAAATAAAATTAGTGGGGGGAAGATAGAAGCCAGCCGAGAACCCGATTGGGGATTTGATATTTTCGCGGCGCGTCCCCAGGATAGTGGCGTGGCGGCAGAGGTGCGGCGCATTGATGGGGCAATTGGGTATGTTCAAGCGGGTGTTGCTCAGAGGAATAATCTGCCTGTGGCTCTGCTGGAAAATCAAGCGGGACGTTATGTTAAACCGACGTTGGCAGAAACCAAGAAAGCTCTGGAAAATGTCACGTTTAACCCGGATTTTACTACGGAGAATATTAATGATCCAGAGGATGGTTATCCGTTAGTCAGTTTAACCTGGCTACTTATTTATAAAAGATATCCGAATCAAACCCTTGTCCAAGACACTCAAGACTTGTTGAGATGGATCATGACGCGGGGACAAGAGTTTAATCAAGAGCTAGAATACACGAGAATTCCCGAAGATGTCGCTCAAAAGGTGATCGAAACGGTAAATACAGAATTGAAGGTTCGCCCCTATTAAAAACCTGGCTTTTCCGGGGAAAAAACCGGGGAAACGGGGAAATTCGGGGCGGGCGCGAGCTACATCTGGGTGCAACAAAAAAGATAGTCGTAAAACCCGCCCCTACACAAACGCCAAGTTCCCTGGAAGGTGATGCAGGAATACGCGCCCGGTTTACCTAGATAGTCGCGAAGGGTCAAAAATAGGCAGTGAAACGTCAGATAAAAAACTTGGGTTGGGGATGAGGAGGACTAAAGGAAAAATTATGAACAAACAGAGTGCGCTATTGGCAGTAATATCAGCCCTACTGGGTTATAATCTCCTAATTATATCCCCAGTTTCAGCACAAGCCGAGCCGATTGATCTGCCCTTCGCTGATCCGCCGACACCCTCAACACTTGAATTGCCCTTTGAAGACGATAGCCAACCGGATTCCCCCCTGGCTCAAATCACGTCGGTGAGTGAATTGCGCGATGTGAGTCCTAGGGATTGGGCCTATGAGGCACTGCGTAGTTTGGTGGAAAAATACCGTTGTTTAAGAGGTTCAACCGACCAAACCTTTGAGGGTAATCGGGCGTTAACCCGTTATGAATTTGCGGCGACACTTAACCTTTGTTTGACCCGGATGGAGGGGTTAATTGCTGACGCCAACGCCAATAGGATTAACCAAGAAGACTTAGCCACTCTGCAACGGTTACAAGCCGATTTTGCGACAGAATTAGAGACAGTAATCACGGAACTAGATATCCTAGATGCAGCAGTTGTGCGTCTTGAGGATCAGACATTCAGTACGACAACAATTCTACGCGGTGGTGTCAATTTTAATATAGCGGGGGCGTTTGGCGATCGCCAAGCGGTTCCTGGGGGCGAAAATCCCTCAGAAGACTTGGATGACACCCTCACCCTCTCATCCCTTGTCAGTCTGAGTTTGGATACTAGCTTTACGGGTAGAGATCGATTGCGAACCGGGATTCTCGCCGGGAATGGGAATAATTTGGGCAGTAGCGTGACGGGAACCGATATGACTCGTCTGATTGGTGCGGTGAATACGGGCAATGATGTGATCATCGGCACCCTATTTTACGAATACCCCCTCGGCGATCGCGGAATCGTGGCGATCACGCCAGCGGCTGATTTTCCGACTCGGATTTTTCCGGCGCTGAATCCGGTTTCTTCTATTTCAAATTTTGGTGCTGAAAGCCCGATTTACTCCTTTGCCTTTGGTGCAGGAACCGTAGCCTACTACCAATTTACCGATGAACTTGCGGCTGGGGTAACCTATTTAACCACGTCGGGTAGTAATCCAGATGAGGGACTTTTCCAGGGTCAATATACCGCTTTAGGTCAGGTAACGTTTACCCCATCAGACGAGTTTAGCATGGCGTTAACCTATGGTCGTTATTATGCCCCTGAACCGGGTTCAACGGTTAATATAACGGCGTCTAAGGGCAGTCAATTGGCTCAGTTACCTTTTGGTGGAAGTACCGCTACTTCTTCCAACGCTTTGGGCTTACAATCAACCTACAAGTTAAACGATCAGATGATTCTCGGTGGTTGGCTGAGCTACTTTCAGGCACATGCAGAAGCTTCACCGATTGTGAGTGGTTTGAGTGGTTCATCCGGCGCCGATGCCGAGATCTGGAGTTGGGCAATTACACTGGCTGTGCTGGATGTGGGGAAATTAGGCAGTCAATTAAATTTTGTGGTGGGGATGCCGCCGAAAGTGACCCATAATGATATTGTTGAGCGAGAAGATCAGGATACCTCGTTACATTTTGAATTATCCTATATTTATCCCCTGAGTGATCGAATTTTTGTCACTCCCGGCTTGGTGATGATTACCAATCCTGAACATAATGCAAATAATGATACCCTTTGGGTGGGATTGATGCGAACCATCTTTAGTTTTTAGGTTGACGGGGTGATATCGAGTCCAGGATTTTTAAGACTTGTAGTAGATGAATGAGCTACGCGGCAAACAGGCATTTATCTGTGATATGGATGGCGTGATTTACCACGGCAACCGCTTACTGCCAGGAGTGGAGGCATTTTTGGACTGGTTGAAGGCGTCGGGAAAACTATTTCTGTTCCTCACCAATAGTAGCGAGCGATCGCCTAGGGAGTTGCGGGAGAAGTTGAAGCGGTTGGGCGTCGAAGTCCCCGAAGAACATTTCTACACTAGCGCCTTGGCGACGGCTGCATTTTTGGCTCAACAATGTCCCGGAGGAAGTGCCTTTGTGATTGGGGAAGCGGGGTTGACAAATGCGCTGTATAATGCTGGGTTTTCGATGAATGATACCAACCCAGATTATGTGGTGGTGGGCGAGACGCGCAGTTATAGCTTTGAGAAATTAGAACATGCGGTGCAGTTGATGATTAAAGGAGCAAAACTAATTGGCACAAATCCCGACTTAACAGGACCGAGTGAGAAAGGAATTGTCCCCGCGACAGGGGCGTTAATTGCACCGTTGGAACTGGCGACGGGGGCGAAAGCCTATTTTGTCGGGAAGCCGAATCCCTTAATGATGCGCCATGCTCTGAAGCAGTTGGGCTGTCGTCGCGAGGATACAGCCATCATTGGCGATCGCATGGATACTGATATTATTGCCGGGATTGAGTCAGAAATCGAGACGGTGTTGGTGTTGTCTGGAGTCACACGCCAAGAGGATTTAATCCATTTTGCCTATCGTCCCCACTATATTTTGCCAGGAGTGGGGGATTTAGTCCCTTGACTTTTCTGGAAATACCTAGATGTTTGTTACATATTATAAACCTGTTCTAAATGACCATAAAGAGCGTTAAGAGGTTTATTTAACACTCTAGCAAAAGAGAGGCTCTAGGGAGTATTATCTAATTTTAGGCAGATATAAAACCGTGGTTTCACGGGTAAGACTGAGGTTATAGCAGAATGACTAATAAACAAGTGACTGAACCCAAAAAAGTATCGAGTGATACAAAAATCAGAATCACTCGTGCTGAATTAGTCAAAATCATTGCTCAAGCTACCCAAGAGGGAGTATGGCAACTAGATTTATCAGAGAAAGGTATTACAAAAATTCGCGACGAAATTACCAGATTAACTACCCTGAGATATCTAGATTTATCGAAAAATCAGATAACCGAGATACCGGAGAATATTGCTAAATTCCCTAACCTGCAATGGCTGGATGTATCAAATAATCAGATAAGAGAGATACCGCAGTATATTCGCCAACTCCCTAACCTGGAATATCTGGATGTATCAAATAATCAGATAAGAGAGATACCGCCGTATATTCGCCAACTCCCTAACTTGCAAACGCTGTATTTATCAGATAATCAGATAAGAGAGATACCGCCGTATATTCGCCAACTCTCTAATTTGAAAACGCTGTATTTATCAAATAATCAGATAACAGAAATACCAGAATATCTTGGTCAACTCACTAATCTGCAATGGCTGGATATATCAAATAATCAGATAACAGAAATACCAGAATATCTTGCCCAACTCACTAATCTGCAATGGCTGGATATATCAAATAATCAGATAACAGAAATACCAGAATATCTTGCCCAACTCACTAATCTGCAATGGCTAGATATATCGAATAATCAGATAAAAGAGATACCGGAATATCTTGCCCAACTCACTAATCTGGAAGAACTGGATGTATCGGATAATCAGATAAGAGAGATACCAGAACATATTACCCAACTCCCTAACCTGCAATGGCTGGATGTATCGAATAATCAGATAACAGAGATACCAGAATGCCTGGTTCACCTCACTAGCCGAGGGAGGCTGAATTTAGCGAATAATCAGATAACAGAATTAGATTTATCGAATAAAGGTATCACAAAAATTCCTGACGAAATTCTTCAAATAACCAACCTGCGACGCCTGGATTTAAGGAGAAATCAGATAAGAGAGATACCGGAAAATATTGCCAGAATCACTAACGTTAAATCGCTGTATTTGTCGAATAATCAGATAACAAAAATACCAGAAAGTATTACCCAACTGATTAACCTGCAAACGCTGTATTTGTCGAATAATCAGATCACAGAGATACCGGAAAGTATTGCCCAAGTAACTAGTCTAGAAGAGCTGTATTTATCGAATAATCAGATAAGAGAGATACCAGAAAGTATTACCCAACTCACTCACCTGCAATGGCTGGATTTATCGAATAATCAGATAACAGAGATACCGGAAAGTATTATCCAACTCACTAACCTGCAATGGCTGGATTTATCGAATAATCCGATAAGAGAAATACCGGGATGTATTATCCAACTCACTAGCCAAGAAAGGCTGAATTTAGCGAATAATCAGATAATAGAACTAGATTTATCAAATAAAGGCATTACAGAAATACCGGAAATTGTTGTCCAACTAAATAATCTGGAAGAGCTGTATTTATCGAACAATCAGATAACAGAGATACCGGAATGGATTACCCAACTCACTCACCTAAAATTTCTGTACTTATCAAACAATCCGATAACAGAGATACCGGAAAGTATTACCCAACTCACTAACCTAAAATGGCTGTCTTTATCGAATAATCCGATAACAGAGATACCGGAAAGTATTACCCAACTCACTAACCTACAATGGCTATCTTTATCGAATAATCAGATAACAGAGATACCGAACAGTATTGCCCAACTCACTAACCTGACATCGCTGGATTTAAGGAGAAATCGGATAAGAGAGATACCGGAAAGTATTGGCAACCTGGCAAATCTTGAACTGCTGTATTTATCGAACAATCAAATAAGAAAGATTCCGGAATATATTGCCCAACTTACTAATTTGGAATCGCTGGATTTAAGGGGAAATCAGATAGGAGAGATACCGGAAAGTATTACCCAACTCACTAACCTGCAAAAGCTGGATTTGCGGAACAATAAGATAAGAGATATAACGAAAAGTATTATTCAACTAACTGACCTGCAAAAGCTAGATTTATCGGGAAATCCCATAGGAAACGTAGTCTTAGGGACACCCCACCGAGATTTTCCATCCCCTCGCCCTGGAGACGTGGTACTGGGTTCTCAATCTTCTCCTCCCTCGAAAAAATCACTTGGATAAACTGTACTTCACCAACCTGAAGAACTTAATCCCATCACCTCAGCGACGGCGGTTGTGGTGGGCTTAATTCCTCGCTGTAACTGGTTGTTGCAGTGTTGAATAGCCGTATCCGGATCTTTTAACCCATTCCCCGTCAAAACACAAACCACGGTTGCTCCCGTCGGAACTTGATCTTTCACTTTTAATAACCCCGCCACCGATGCGGCGCTAGCGGGTTCGCAAAATATTCCTTCTTGTGATGCTAAGAGGCGATAGGCTTCGAGAATTTCCTCATCGGTAACGCTATGAAATTCTCCCTGACTGGCATGTTTTACCGCGACAGCTTTCTCCCAACTTGCCGGATTCCCAATCCGAATCGCGGTGGCGATTGTTTCCGGATGCGCCACAGGTTCACCCAGGATCAACGGCGACGCCCCTGCCGCTTGGAATCCCATCATCCGAGGTAAGCGATCGCACAACCCATTCTGATGATACTGGCAAAAGCCCATCCAGTACGCCGTAATATTCCCCGCATTTCCCACCGGAATACACAGCCAATCCGGGGCATTCCCTAAATTATCGACAATTTCAAAAGCGCCAGTTTTTTGACCTTCCAACCGATAGGGATTGACCGAGTTAACCAACGTTACTGGATAATTTGCTGCTAACTCCTGCACAATCTGCAAACAGTCGTCAAAATTTCCCTCAATTGCCAATACCTGCGCCCCATAAACCAATGCCTGCGCCAACTTCCCCAGGGCTACATACCCATCCGGAATTAACACAAAAGCTTGCATATCCCCCCGACTGGCGTAAGCCGCCGCTGAGGCAGATGTATTCCCTGTACTGGCACAAATCACTGCTTTCGCCCCAGCTTCCTTCGCCTTAGAAATCGCCATGGTCATGCCTCGATCTTTAAAGCTACCTGTCGGGTTAAGACCATCATATTTGACAAATACCTTAACTCCCTTACCCACCGCTTCAGAAAGGGCAGGAGTGGGGATCAGAGGTGTATTTCCCTCCAAAAGAGTCACCACTGGAGTTGAGGCGGTGACGGGTAAATAAGACCGATAGGTTTCAATTAGACCTGACCATTGACAAGACTGGGCAAAAGTCTCTTTTGTTTGAGGGGTGTTGGTAGCAGACAGAGTCATGGGTGATTTCTTACTAAATTTTGGTCATGACAAATGACCCGAAAAAAGCGTTGAGTAACCAGACGTGCCATGGCACATCTGTAGGGGAGGGTTTCACTATTATCGTTGTTTGCCACTCAGATGTCACTAAACCCGCCCTGCTGAAGGAGTGATAAGGTATTTGAATAGTAGGCAGGGTGTAGGGAACAGTTGAACCCCATGCTGAGGACGAATGACAAATGAAAAATTCATCCCACGCCTCTTAGTCATGGGATGAACGTGAACTACCAACATCAAATCAAAGATTATGATGTTGGCTTCGCGTCTCATTCGCCGATGCCACCACACCAAAAGATGTATTGGTCTTACTTAGCGTTTCTGGTTGGAATCCAACCTTTATCTCCTCAAGAGGGAGAACCCGCGCAGCCGCCCTGGTTCCCAAGGCTCAATTGTGCTTTTACCGCTTGGTTTTCGCGGTTTCTAACTAGAGTTATAGTCAATAATCTCAACAATAACATATCTTGTAATTGATCACAAGGTATCTTGTAATTGATCACAAGGCAAGAAGTGCATAAGTTTACAAAAAAAACAAGTTTTTCCTCACGGGCAATTAATCATCTCGCCGCTATACCCTACGGGTATAGCGGGAGACTTCTTGCCGTGTCTAGTTAATCAATTACCGAGAACGGTTGTGGGTCACCGATTCTTTGGATTTCTTATTACCACGCTTTATCACTTTCGGACGTTCGACCTTGTACTCAACCTCGACAGCAGCTAACTCCGGTTGCGTGTGGTCATAGACCATTTGCAAAGCGGCGGCGGCGATGGCGTGGGGGTCGTATTCTTCGCTTAACTCCCGCACGATGGGCAGGAATGATGCCATACGTTCTCCGGCGAGTGCCTCTCGTAACTGATCTTGCAGTTTTTCCAAGCGCCGCGCTTCGATTTGCGATCGCGTGGGAATCCGAGACACTTGTAAGTTCTGCCGGACTTTTCGTTCAATTTGGTGCAGTTTGCGCCGTTCAAAGGGTTGAATCAAGGAAATCGCTGTTCCTGTTTTACCCGCACGACCGGTACGACCAATCCGGTGAATATAACTTTCCACCTGATCGGGTAGATCGTAATTAATCACATGGGTAAGATGATCCACATCCAGACCCCGTGCGGCGATATCCGTTGCCACCACCCAGCGCACCTGACTCTGGCGGAATCGGTACAATAAGCGCTCTCGTTGACTTTGGCTGAGGTCGCCATGATACTCATCAACACTATGACCTGCAGCTTGTAACTGACTGGTCAGTTCTGCTGCTGATCGCCGCGTCCGCACAAAAATTAATGCCGCTTCTGGGTCTTCAAGTGCCAGAATCGGCTGTAGGGCTTTAGCTTTTGAGCAGCCACGGGGGATCATATAAACCCGCTGCTCAATCCGTGCTGGGGTAGCTTTAGGTTGCTCAACCGTTACCGTCACCGGAGATTTGAGGAAATTATTGATTAAATCCCGAATTGCCCCAGGCATTGTTGCCGAAAAACAGGCTGTTTGGCGTTCACTGGGGGCTTGCTTGAGGATTTTCTTCACATCATCGATAAAGCCCATGCTCAACATTTCATCGGCTTCATCTAATACCACCCATTTGACTTGATCTAATTTGAGATCTCCCCGATCTAACAAATCGATCACTCGTCCTGGCGTACCTACAACCATTTGGACACCGCGTTGCAACATGCGAATTTGCCGATCAATGGATTGCCCCCCATAGACGGTGAGGATACCGACACGACGAGTACCCGTGAAATCCCGAATCGCATCGGCGACTTGTTGCGCTAATTCCCGCGTCGGCGCAAGAATCAGGGCTTGTACACCTCGGACATGGGGATCTATCTGTTCTAAGATAGGCAGGGAAAAGGCAGCGGTTTTCCCTGTACCCGTTTGAGATTGAGCGACCACATCTCGTCCCGCCAACAGTTCCGGAATGGCTTGAGATTGAATCTCTGTTGGTGTATCAAAACCTAATGTTTCAAGTTGATGGATGCGTTCTTCAGATAAGCCCAGAGTATTGAATGAAAGGGTCATAATGCAAGCGTTTGTTGTGAGTTTTTATTGATGATTAAGATCAGTGGTCAGTTATCAGGAGTCTAGGTTAGGTATTTAGCAATTGCCATTCTCCCTCACCCTTAATCGACTCAAGTCAAAGGACAACTGACAGTGGACTAGGGACTACAGAACCATAGAGGTCATAGATGCCAGCATCGGTGATTTCTACTTCCACGATGGTCCCCAAGGGGGCTTCGCCTTGGACGTAGACTAATCCATCGACCTCAGGGGCAAATCGAGCTGAGCGACCGATCCGTTCCCCGGTTGAGGGGTTCTCTTGCTCAATCAGAACGTCAACGAGCTTGCCCACTTCACCTTGGTTTCGTTTCAACGCAATCGGCTGTTGAGCTGCCATCAGCGTCTGGCGACGCTCCTCCATGACGGCTTTGGGGACTGGATTGGGCAAGTTATAAGCTGGTGTACCCTCTTCCGGAGAAAAAGTAAACACACCAACATGGTCAAACTCATGATGCTGGACAAATTGCAGCAAATGGTTAAATTGCTGCTGTGTCTCACCCGGAAACCCTACGATAAAGGTTGTCCTCAGTACCGCATTCGGCAGGGCGGCTTTAATGCGATCAATAATTTGATCATTCACTCGCCCCTGCCAAGGACGGTTCATGGCACGCAGGATTTCTGGATGGGAATGCTGTAGGGGTAAATCCAAGTAAGGCAGAACATTAGGAGTCTCCTGAATTGCGGCAATTACTGGCTCAGTTAAACCTGTTGGGTAGGCATAGTGCATCCGAATCCAAGGTATGTCCACCTTACCCAATGCCCGTAATAGTTCAGCTAACTTGGGTTCTCCGTACAGATCTACGCCATAGTTGGTCGTGATTTGGGAAATGAGGATTAATTCCTGCACTCCTTGGGATGCCAATTGTTCAGCTTCTGCCACAATCGATTCTATTGTGCGCGATCGCTGGTTTCCCCTCAGATACGGAATAATGCAGAAGGCGCACCGATAGTTACATCCTTCTGCTACCCGCAGGTAAGCGACTCCTTCTGAGGTTGTCCGATAGCGCGGCGTTGTTTCATCGGCAATATACGTGGGTTCGGCTGAGACGGCTTTGACCCGTTCTCCGGCTTCCACCCGTTCTATCACTTCGACGATGTTCTGATAATCTCCTGTTCCCACTACAGCTACCGCTTCCGGCAATTGCAGCAACAATTCCTCTTGGAAATGTTGTGCCATACAGCCAGCAATAACAATTTTCTTATCGGCTTCAGCTAGCTCAACTAGGGTGCGAACGGATTCTTTCCGCGCTGCCTCTATGAAGCTACAGGTATTCACAATAACATATTCGGCTAAATCTTCGTTGCTATCGACTGGATAGCCTGCTTTAACCAGCAGACCCAGGATATGCTCTGTATCAATACGATTTTTTTCACAGCCTAAATGAGAAATGGCAATGGTCGGCTTGTTGCCCATGCGGTTATTACTACAATCTGCACTAGAGGAGTAGAGTCGCGCTCTGTTATAAGCACTCGTATCTGTAAGCACTGAGCCGTGAACAGTTACCTGTCAACTCCCTGGAGAAAACCCGTACAGAGTTCAGGTTGATTGAATCCTGCTCACATTTTTACCCAGCGTTACTGGATTGATAGGGGTATAGCCTTAGAGTTTACCCTTGCTCCACTAGTAGTAGTACGGATGTTCTTTGGATGCTCTAGTTTAACCCCGTTACTTATTTATATAAAATTTTATTAATATACGCAATACGCTCGGCTATTTTATCTAACTTAACTGGTGATCATAAAAAGGCGGTGGTCAGGATGCAGAGAGTTCTATGCGGTTTACCATGATTTATTTTATTTGTCAATCCATCGAACGAGACAGAAATTTTCTGTGGTTGTCAAACCTGAGTATATTGACATCCTCACCACGCCACCTTTTAAAGGGTGGTTGCTTTTGGGAGGTTGACGCTACGACAAAAACAGCCTCTTAATGAGGTCTTATACTCTCTCCACGTCCGTTTTTAGTCTGGGAATGCCCTGCCGCGATTACATGATGTATCGCTTCATAGCATCAAACAAAACTTTCCTTATGTCTCCAGGTTGGATTAAAACCAGAGTCCCTTCGATCTTTCCTATTGCTGGTTCAGGCTCGGTTTAACACCTTGATCGGTGGTATATCGACAGCAAACTTAGGTGGGGGTTTCAACCACTACAATTATAGGACAAAAGCCGTCCTTCTAGGACGGGGCTTAAATCCCATTATTTTTGGTCAAATTCTTGTGAACGGTTTTCAGGTAGATACGTGAACTTACAACAAATTTTCAAGACACCCAATCCAATTATTGGCGTTGTGCATCTGTTGCCCTTGCCGACTTCTCCCCGTTGGGGGGGGAGTTTAAAAGCAGTGATTGATCGAGCCGAACAAGAGGCGACAGCGCTGGCATCAGGGGGAGTCGATGGTGTGATCGTGGAGAACTTTTTTGATGCTCCCTTCACGAAAAACCAGGTTGATCCCGCCGTCGTCAGTGCGATGACCTTAATTGTCGGACGGCTGATGAATTTAGTAACCTTACCGCTGGGGATCAACGTTTTACGCAATGATGCCAAAAGCGCGATCGCGATCGCCAGTTGTGTCCGCGCCCAGTTTATCCGGGTCAATGTTCTCACCGGCGTCATGGCAACGGATCAAGGATTGATCGAAGGACAAGCTTATGAACTGTTGCGGTATCGCCGGGAACTCGGTAGTGATGTGAAAATTTTAGCCGATGTCTTGGTTAAGCATGGACGCCCCTTGGGATCACCGAATTTGACCACAGCCGTACAAGAAACCATTGGACGGGGTTTAGCCGATGGCGTCATCCTCTCCGGATGGGCAACAGGTAGTCCTCCGAGTCTAGAAGACTTAGAATTAGCCTCAGCCGCCGCCAATGGAACTCCTGTTTTTATCGGTAGTGGCGCCAATTGGGAAAATATTCCCACCTTGATGCAAGCCGCAGACGGTGTGATTGTCTCCAGTTCCCTGAAGCGACGGGGGCGTATTGAGCAACCCATTGACCCGATTCGCGTCAGTCAATTTGTGGAAGCGGCACGACGTAGTGTGAACACGAAAGCGTCGCCGCAACCCATGTCTTCGGTCAAGTTACATTCATAGTAGGAGTGAGTCGTAATTGTCTGGCTTACTTTTGAAATTCCTAGTGTTGATTGACAAATTATGAGACGCCGACGTTCTGCTCCCTGGATTCATCGCCAGTCCCGCCCGCTCATTGGTGCGATCGCGATTCTTGGTGCTTTAGATACTGCTTATCTCACCCTAGTGGAAACAGGGGTATTTAAAGAAGCCGTATGTCCCACAGGCGATGTAATCAACTGTCAAGCTGTCTTAAGTAGTAGTTATGCTTGGCTTTTGGGCATACCGCTGAGCTTATTTGGCTTTTTAGCCTATACTGCGATCGCGGTATTTGCCTTTGCGCCCCAACTTGTTAAATCATCGGATAACAAAGACTTTCGCCGACAAGTAGACGATTGGAGTTGGCTGCTGATGTTTGCTGGCTCAACCGCAATGGTTGTTTTCAGCGGCTACCTCGTCTATCTCATGTCCTTTGTAATTAAGGCGTTTTGTATCTATTGCCTCGTATCCGCCTTCTGCTCAATCGCCTTATTCGTGCTGACGATAATTGGGCGTGAGTGGGAAGATGTGGGACAACTGTTTTTCACTGGCATTGTTGTCGGCATGGTAGCGTTGATTGGCACCTTGGGCGTTTATGGCATGAGTAGCCAATCGACAACGACTGCTGGTGCAGACGGTGGCGTAATTCCTACAGCATCGGGTGCGCCTCAAGCTCCTTACGGCTGGAAAGTAACCACAACCTCTGGCGCAGCGGAAATAGAACTGGCTCGTCATCTGACAGCCGTGGGTGCTAAAGAATATGGTGCCTATACTTGTCCCCACTGCCACGATCAAAAGCAGTTGTTTGGCAAGGAAGCCTTTAGCCAAATCGATTATATCGAGTGCCATCCGGCTGGTGAAAATCCTCAGCCTCAAGTGTGCCAAGCAGCGGGAATACAAGGATATCCGACTTGGGAAATTAATGGTCAGTTGTACCCTGGGGTTCAGAGTTTGGAAAAACTGGCAGATTTAACCAACTACCAAGGAAAACGCGACTTTAAGTACCAATTGCCTCGCTGAGAACTGTAGAGACGCGCCATGGCGCGTCTCTACAAAGTTAATACAAATAAAGGATTAATCTGACGATTCATATAAATCGAGGGGTAGATGACCATACATTTCATTAATACCCCCTTCAAAGGAAGATTGGCAGGATACTAAAACACCGCGATGCTCACCCGTATAGGAATCTATATAACACAATCCTGAATTGCCGTTATATTTGATATAAACCGCTCCCTCAATTGGAGTCAGATCAAGATTCGGTTGATATCCTAAAGCTTGAGTATAGGCTTTGAGCGCCGATAAACCCTGAGCCGCTGTATCCGCACAAATACCAAATATTTGATAGTCTGAATGATCGGCAAGTAAAGCTAAGGCTTGCCGCAGTTTCTCTTTGTCGGAATCTGAAACCACAGGTTGAACACAGATGCAATTGAAGGGGTTGAGGAGTGCTTGAGCGTCTGAGATGGTGAGAGGGGTAGAGTTTTGGGTAGACATAATTCGCGATCGCTTGTGACCTGATCGATGATACCAAGTCGCTGGATGCCGGGAGTGACAAGCTCCTTGAATAGTACCCAGGGTGTAGGGTGTAGGGAACAATTGAATCCCTCTGTTACTTCACTATGATAGTGATCACTCAATTCATGTAAAATGAATCACCTTTTCTGGGCTTTATTATCACAACTTCTCAGAGATGTTGATCAAGATTTAGTAAAGATCTTTAGGTAAAAATAATATTTATAAATAAAAAAACATCAAAAAAAATCTGACAAGATTCATGAGTACCTGTCCCTGCTGCTCCCATCCCTTACTACGGCACATTAGCCACCATCGTCTCTACTGGTTCTGTTCACACTGTAGACAGGAAATGCCCAACCTTGATACGACTTGTCGCCAACCTATCCAAGAACTAGAGCGCCTATTTAATCTGCCAACTGTTCCCAGTCAGACTAAGTTGATCAGTTGCCTGTAGTACATTTTTACTGAATTTATGCCCGTATGTGGAGGTAATATGGCGTATTACCGGGAAACATTAAGGGTGTAAATCTCCCCAGAGGAGTTCTGGAATTATGGATTATTTACCCTTATGTTCAGAAATTGCCGAAAATCTAGCGACTTTTTTAGACAAACTACGCTACCAAAATCAGTCAATAATAGATAGCAAAGCCAAACATGAAATTAATCGCCAAGCTGGTGAAATTATCCGTTCTTGTTTAGCAGACTATCCCATAAACCTTTATCTCGCCGGAGAACACCCTAAGCGAAACCCTCACGCTGGCTACTCTATATTTGTCGATCCGATTGATGGAGCATCAAACTGGCTACGTCAAGTGGGCGATCCGTCTTTCGTTATAGCGATCGCGGCAAAATCATCCGACGTAACCTTAGGGGATCTAGACTTTGCGTATGTACGAGGATTACGTACCGGAGACTGCTACTATGGAACCCAGAACACTGCCTATTTCAGAAGCGCCCACACTCAAGACTATAGTAAAATTTACTGTCACTCTCAAGTTTCCCTAAACGACGCGATCGCATACTTACATCCAGGCTATCATCGTGCTAAAGAAAAATTGAGCGGCAGTTTCCCCTTGTGGTTATACTGTAGGGATATTCGCTCGATCGATAACTCAGCCATGGAGTTTTGTGAAATCGCCCGAGGCGCTGCTGATTTTCTGGTCGAATGTCGTTATACTTCAGGAAATTATAATTTACTCGCCTATCCAATTTTAAAATCAGCTGGCGGTTATTTGGTTGATTTTCGCGGCAATTCTCTGGCGTCTCTCAGTCTGGAATCTGAATATATTGTCGATTATGTCGCCTGTGGTTCAGGCTATTTATTACGAGAGGTTCTCCAGGCTATTCAACGCTGGGAGCAAAACCACGAAAAAACTTTCTGTAGTTTTTTAGCAGAAATTGAGCGGGAAAACCAACTTTGGAAAAGTCAAATTGCTTGAAGAGTCATTTGTGATTTGTCATTGGTTGTCTGACGAAAGTTGGGTGGATGAGTGCTGATGGTTATATGGACAAATCTTGTCCATAGGTGTAGTACAGGCTAAATTAGCTTTTCGCGGGGAAGCCCCGCACTCTGCCGTTGGCGAGTGTCGGGATGAGGAGCGGTAAGTCGAGGGGTTCAATGCCCCGAAGACGAACAACTTCATTGCTTGTGTTAGACTACTTTATAGCAAAATAGATTCTCTCTAATGTTAAAGGCACTCAAGCTAAGATTGTACCCAAATAGCCAACAAAAGCAATTGCTAGAGCAATCCTTTGGCAACTGCCGTTGGTTGTGGAATTATTGTCTTGACTTGATGAACAAAACCTACAAGGAGACAGGAAAATGCTTGTCGGGGTATGAAGTTAAAAAACAATTACCCGCACTCAAAAAAGAATACGAGTGGCTGGGATTAACCTACTCTCAATGCTTACAACAAGTTTGTCTGAATTTGGGGGTAGCCTTTAACAACTTCTTTGAGCAAAGAGCCGGTTATCCCAGCTTTAAATCCAAGCAGAGGAAACAATCAATTCAGTACCCTCAGAATGTCAATGTGTTGGACAAGTTCTTGAAACTCCCGAAAATCGGTGAAGTTAAAGCCGTTATCCATCGTCCGATTGAAGGGAAAATCAAAACCGTCACCATCTCCAAGAATCGTTGCGACCAATACTATGCTTCAATCTTGGTTGATCATGGGAAAAATCAACCGGAAAAGTCAACCGAAGGAAAAGCCGTTGGCATTGATTTGGGCTTAACTCACTTTGCCATCACCAGCGATGGTTCTAAGTTTGACAACCCTAGATGGATAGCAAAACATTGACCTGTGGGACACGGGACAAAGCCTATCGCCAAACTGTAAGACGCAGTAATAGAGGACGAATTCAATCTACTACTACGCGGGTTTCTGGGTAGGAAGCCCGCGATGTATGCGGAGCATCAGCGTCGGGTAGTTCACGAAGCTATAATCGAGAACTCCTAATTTTTTATATAAAATGCTCAAACCCCTTCCCTTGAGGACTGTACTATCCCTGACTCTCGTAACCTTTACCGCCAGCTGTTCCCCTCAATCTAATCTCTCTCAACCCTCCGTCAACGAAATCGATAGTGTTTCAGTAGCTGAAAGTCCAGCAGAAGCAGAATTGGCGCAAAAACCAGCTATTCCCTCACTCGCTTCCCCGGATAATCCCGATCCGGCGATCCAAGGGCAAATTGTGCAATACATGAATGGTTTAGCCGCCAAAGGATTTGCCAAGGAAAATCATGGGATTTGGATACAGGCGGGGAATACTCTTCTAGGGAATTATCAAGGTACAGTCCCCTTACCGGCTGCATCCATCACCAAAGTCGCCACCTCCCTCGCCGCTTTGCAAACCTTTGGTCCGGATCACCAGTTCATCACCCTGATTGGCGCAACAGGGGCGGTGGAAAACGGTGTCCTCCAGGGAGACTTAGTTATCGCAGGCGCAGAAGATCCATTCTTTGTTTGGGAAGAAGCGATCGCGTTGGGAAATCTCTTGAATCAGATGGGTATCCAGCAGGTGGCGGGTAATTTAATCATCACAGGCAAATTTTACATGAACTTTGAGTTTGACCCACTTAAATCAGGGACACTGCTCAAACAAGGGTTAAATGCTCAACTGTGGACTCCTGAAGCCCAAACCCAGTATCAAACCCTACCCCCAGATACTCCTAAACCTCAAGTTGCGATCGCGGGTTCAGTACAAGTCTCTCCCACTCCCCCCAGTAATGTCCAACCCCTGATCCGCCACTCGTCCTTTCCCCTGGCTGAACTACTCAAAAAAATGAATCAATATAGCAATAATAAAATGGCAGAAATGATCGCCAACTCTGTGGGAGGGGCTAATGTTGTCGCCCAAAAAGCCGCCGCCGCCGCAGGCGTTCCTCAAGCGGAAATTACCTTAGTCAACGGTTCTGGATTAAGCGATCAAAATAAAATTTCTCCCCGTGCGGCTTCCGGTTTATTTCTAGCCATTGCCCGATATCTTCAACCCTATAACATGAGCCTTGGCGATGTATTGGCGATTGTCGGACAAGATGAAGGCATTTTAAACGAACGTTCTCTTCCCCCATTCGCCATCGTTAAATCCGGAAGTTTAAATAGTGTCAGCGCTTTAGGGGGAGCTTTACCCACGCAGCAGCAGGAAATTATCTGGTTCTCTACGATGAATATGGGTTACAACCTTGAAGGATTTCGCGCCCAACAAGAAGCACTACTGCAAAGTTTTATTAGCCAGTGGGGATCGGTTCAATCATTACCCGAAACCTTACAACCCAATCCCGAACGAACCAGTAAAACCTCTAGCAATGAAATAGTCAACCAATTATGAGGAAACAGGAAATGGGAAACATTCAACAACCCTGACTTAGCTAACGCTTGAAGTCAGGGATTGCCGGACAAACGGACCCTTTAAACCGTTGAATACCGCATGGAGTCTCGGTTTGGTACAGACACCCGGATGTTTCCCTAGTCCGGATTAAATCTAAAGCTTTTTGTCGGGCTGTTGTTAAGTCAAGACATCTTAACCGAGATGGCGGGAAGGGACATAGTGGTCAGTGGTCAGTGGTCAGTTATCAGTGGTCAGTAATTGGCTGATAACTGGTAACTGATAACTGGTAACTGATAACTGATAACTTAACTCGTGAGGATTATATCCATGTTACGAGTACCAGTTTTATCAAGGTCAGGCAAGCCCTTAATGCCAACCAAAGCTAGCCGTGCTAGACGTTGGCTAAAAGAAGGTAAAGCCAAAATCGTACACAACGATTTAGAATGTTTTGCCATTCAGCTAACTTTTGAAACAGGGGAGAACACTCAGTCGATAGCCATAGGAATAGATCCAGGCAAATGCTACTCAGGCGCCGCCGTTCAATCGAGTCTTGCTACCCTCTGGATGGCTCATCTAGTTCTACCGTTCAAAACAGTTAAAGAGCGGATGGAATTACGGCGGGTCATGCGTCGAGCAAGAAGAGGTAGACGAATTAACCGGAAATTGTCTTACAACAAGCGTTGTCATCGTCAGGCAAGGTTTGATAATCGCAAGCAAGCCAAACTACCTCCCTCGATTCGAGCCAACAAACAGCTAGAGTTACGGGTAGTCAAAGAGTTGTTTAAGCTGTTCCCTGTTAGCGCCATTCACTATGAATTGGTTATGGCTGACGTAGACAGAACCAGTGGACGGAAATCGGCTCGGTCTGGTGTCGGATTTTCTCCAGTCATGGTGGGACAGCGACAAATGCTTAATTGGCTATCTGAATTAGCCCCGGTTAAAACTCATCAGGGATGGCAAAAGGATGGAAACGGAACTAGCCAACTAAGAAAGTGGTTGGGATTAGCCAAAGACAAGAAAAACAAAGCTAATCAGACACCTGCAACCCATGCTGTCGATGGTGTGACCCTAGCCGCGTTTGAATTTATACAATGGAGAGAATGGCACTCGAATAATGCAAAACATGGAAGTTGGTGCGGCGATGTTCAAATCACACCTGCGTCATTTGCCATAGTCCGTAGACCACCAATTAGCCGTAGGCAGTTACATCTTTGTGTTCCATCCAAGGGCGGCAAACGGCGCAAGTATGGCGGTACAGTTACCCGTCATGGGTTCAGAAAGGGCGACAAGGTTTTAGCTGAAAAAGCTGGAAAAACTTACATCGGCTGGTGTTCTGGAGACACTGAGAAACAAGTTTCAGTTAGCGATGCTAGTTGGAAACGGTTAGGGCAGTTTACTGCCAAGAAAGTCCGGTTGTTGCAGCGAAGCACGGGATTAATTGTCGTGCCTGCAACTGGATTGTCAAATCTCCCCTTATTGAAAGGGTCGATTTGACCTCTATCCCTCTCCGGGTTGCTTTGCTCCAAGTCGGAGTCTCACGAGGTATACGATGACAAATGACGACTAATTCTCAAATTGGTGAGGCAATAGGGAAGGTGAATGTGGAGGAAGGGGATTTTTCCAGGGGTTGCGATCGCGGGGTGTTAGTTTACTAAACTCAACAGTAGCGCCAAGCTGTTCTAATTCTCCCTGCTGGGCTTGAGATAGTCCAGCATTTTGCTTAAATATTGCTCCCTCAACCTTCACACCACTTAGATTAGCATTGAAAAGATTCGCGCCCGTGAGATTGGCTTGTCTCAAATCCGCATTCGACAAGTTGACATGACGCAGAAACGTATGACTCAAATCGGCTCCCCTGAGATTTACATGACTTAAATCAGCACGACTAAAATCAGCATGACTCAGATTTGCCCCTTCTAAATTGGCATGAGTAAGGATAGCATGACGCAATCGCACCTCCTTTAAATTTGCTCCCCTTAACATCGCCTGATTCAGTTGAGCATTGTTGAGATTAGCTTGGCTCAAATCGGCTCTGATGAGACTGGCTCCGCTCAGATTCGCCTGTTCTAAAATTACCCCCTTGAGATTCGCTCGATCCAATTGGCTGCGCTGTAAGTTTGCACCTGTTAAATTAGCCTGACTCAGATTCGCCTCACTCAAGTCAACCTCACTTAAATCCCCTTCCTGAAGGCTGGTTTGTCGTAAATCCGCACTCTTAAGATTGGAACCACACAGAATCGCCTGATTAAGATTCCCATGGCTGAGATTTGCGTGCTGAAGATTGGTATGTCGTAGTTTCGCCCCGACTAAAGTGGCACGACGCAGATTAACTTTTTGTAAATTGGAGCGACTCAAATTAGCCTGATTAAGGTTTGCACCATTGAGATTAGCATTATTCAAATCTGTTGCTGTTAAATCAGCTCCCATAAGTATGGCACTACTTAAATTAGCGCTACTGAGTTTAGCCAGACTCAAATTCGCCTCACTCAGATCAGCACTGCTGAGATTCGCTTCCCGCAAATCCGCAGCACTCAAATCACTACTGCGAATGTCAGCCCCCTTGAGATCACTCCCGCGTAGATCAGCGCCTTTCAATTGGCAAAAAATACGGTAAGCTCCCAACTCAGAAACCTCTGATTCGCCCTCCTTAATTTTGACGACATCAAATTGCATATTCTCAGTATAAATAGCAAAGACAACATTAAAAATATCCAAAAAGTTAATAAACCACCGACATTCTGCTTCTGGATACCCTTCGTAATAACGAATCAGACTAGCAATGCAATTATCTAAATGAGTGCGGACATAATTACACAATAAAATAACTTTGAGCAAGAGAATAACAATCGTCAGGGGACTGCCTTGGCTGGTTAGGGCAATAAAGAGCGGGGAGGGTTCCTGTCCATTTTCTGTGGTTAAAAATTCTAAGGTACGCCGACAAGTCCGCAGCAATAAATCCATGGTCGTCGTTTCCTCGTGATACGACTCATAGAGCGTCTCTAGTTTTTCGGTCAGCGTCCTTTTGAAAAAATCAATGGACTGCTGAGGACTCGTTGAAAACAGCAAATACTCAAGAAATTTTTGCTTACAGTCCCAATAATTGAGCGTTTTACTCTGCTGAACAAACAAATCAGCCGCATGGGAATAATTATGAAGAAACTTGCGCGAGATAAGTTGTTTTAGTAGACGAATAATTCCATTGCCCAGTCGAGTTGGATTAGCTGGCGGTTTCTTTCTAAACGTTGGCGAATCACAATGTACTGTATACATTGCCAGTTCAAACTTGAACTTCTCTTTCAAACGTTTTGCCGTTTTTTTCGCTAACTCCCGCTGCTCAACTGGATTTTGAGAATCTAAATATTGCGGCAATATTAAGTAATAGGCATAACGATGACTCCACCCTCGACGTTCTGTATGGCTTAAGGTAAAGACTTTAAGTTCTTGATAGTCCGGACTCTCAATAAAATTTGCAATCCATGTTCTCAGAAGATTCAGGTTTGGAGATACAGTAGATTTAAGTGGGTTAGCATCAGCAAGGGTTAGAATCAACTCCTCTATAGAGTCTGACCGCCGACTGGCTGACCAATTGTTAATCAAGATATAGCAAGACCGCTTAAGCGTATTTCTAAATTCTTGCTCATCCTTTTGCTCAAGTAGCTCATAAATTGAGCGAGCGACGTCTGGATTTGGTTGACACTCACCAAAGAAAAATAACTGCTTAAATTCAGGCAAAACGGTTTCTGGAGGAGAACTCTCTACTCGATCGAGCAAGAATTGATAAATAACCTCCTGAGCTTGCTGAATCCGTTGCTGCTGTGATTCTACATCAGCTAAAGAATCGAATGGCTGATTATCTGGTATGATGCGCCCCTCCATAATAGGCAAAACCTGAGTTAACTAATCCTGGTAATTATCTGTCCTTACTACCTATAGCTTAACCTTTTCCCGAAATATTCCTCATCGAAAATATATATTCTACCCAAAATTAGTAGCATCTGGGGGAGTGGGGGTGCAGGGTGTAGGGTGTGGGGTGTGGCAAAGGGAACAATTGAACCCCTCTAAACAGACTCTAAATGGTAAAATAACCAAAGTTGGCGCTGACAACGCCTGTTCAGGTAGGTTATTCAATTTTGACAAGTTTACCTGAGTCCCTAAAGGGAACCGCTACAATTGACCCTTCACTTCGCTCAAGGGCAAGCTTTTGACTTATTCATCCAATAATTGCTCCTTGTTGCTTAAGTTCTTGCTTCATTGGCTCAGAGAGTCCAGAATTATTTCCAAATCGAGTCCCCTTAACCTTCACACCAGTGAGATTCGCATTGAACAGGTTAGCACCCCTAAGATTGGCATGGCTGAGATTTGCCCCAGTTAGATTAACGTGACGCAGCAAAGCTTGCCTCATATCACTTCTACTGAGATTACTATTGCTCAAATCTGTGCGGGTTAAGTCCGTTTTCTGAAGATTTGTGTGACACAAACTGGCATAACTCAGGTCAGCTCGATCTAAGTTAGCACCGCTTAAGTCAGCGTGGTGTAGCTGAGTCCAATTGAGTTGAGCGCCTCTAAGATTGGCATTTCTGAGATCCACACCATTGAGATGAGCTTTACTGAGATCGGCATTGCTCAGATTAGCATAGCGAAGATTAGCATTCACTAGATTCGAGGAATTCAAACTAGCATTACTTAAATCAGCACTACTAAGATCGACTTGCTGGAGATTAGCACGGCGCAGTTTAGCACTTTTTAATATGGCACGGCATAAATTTGCTTTTTGCAGGTCGGCACAACGTAGATTAGCTTGACTGAGATTCGCACCACTCAAATTGGCATTCTGAAGTATGGCACCGCTTAACTCCGTGCGCTCCAGCATGGCACCGCTTAAGTTTGTCTGATTGAGTTTGGCAAGACTCAAGTCGGCTTTGCTCAAATCAGCCCCTGCCAGATCTACCTCCCGCAAATCTGCTGCTCTGAGATCCATATAACGGATATCTGTCCCTCTCAAATCAGCACTCCGCAGATCTGTTCCTTTCAATTGGGAAAAGAGGCGATAGTCATCAAGATCCAACACATAAGCATCTTGCTCATCGTCATTACCATTGAGTTTAACAATGTTATATTGAATGTCTTCGGTACAAATAGCAAAAACAATATTGAAAAATTCCAAAAAATTAATCAGCCACTGACAGTCTTTTTCGTCAGAGTTTTCGTAATATCTAATTAATTGGGCAATACAAACATCCAGATGGGTTTGAGCATATTTGCAAATTAGGATAATTTTGAGCAGGATCACGACTATGGTTAAAGGGTTGCCCCGATTAGTGAGTAAAATAAATAGAATTGAAGGTTCTTGACCATCTTCAGTCGTCAGTAACTCAATAATTCGCCGACATGTCCGCAGGAGCAATTCAAAACTCAGGGGTTTGGTATGATGATTTTCATAAAGACTATCTAATTTAGGAAATAAATATTTATCGAGTATTTCTGAATAAGTTTTGACGTTAACTAAGAATAATAAATATTGTTTAAATTCTCCTTTAAATTCTTGGTAGCTTTGATTTTGAGCGTGTTTACTCAAATAATTCGCATAACTCCGGCAATTGACTAATATCTGCCGAGAGCTAAGTTTTTTAATGAGTTGAATAACGTGATCACCTAGACGAGTCGGATTCGTGATTTTTTTTTCGGAGTTTAAATTAGAAGAATCACAACGAGCCGTATACATTGCTAGCTCGAATTTAAAATTTTTTCTCAGCCGCCTAGACAGATTTTTTGCCGTTTCTCGCTGTTCAATTGGATTGCGAGAGTCGAGATATTGAGGAACTAATAAATAAGCCGTATATCGATGACTCCAGTGCCGTTTTTCTTCTGCCTCAGCAATATAGGGAGCAGAAAATAATTTTAGTTCTTGATAATCGTGACTATCAACAAAATTAGCGATATATCCTTTTAGCCGAGTCATAGAAGGGGATAGAGTGATCGGCTTAACCGGAAGCTCGCCAACTAATTGAATCAGGTTTTCAATAAATTCATAATTCCGCTTTGATAACCAATTATTAATTAGAATATAACAAGAACGTTTTAATGTATTTCTAAACTCTTGATCATTTTTGCTGTCAATAATTTTTTTAAGTGCTGCTACTAGATGAGGCTCACTCTGATTTTCCAGAAATAATTTGCGAAACTCTTGTAATACAGTTTCTGGGGAATTGTGATGAACAATTTTGATCAGAAATTGATAAATAACTTCTTGAGCCGACTGAACACTCAAGTCGGTCTCAGAAATGTCCTCCCCTGATAAATTGAACTGTTCGCCTTCTGGTAAGATGCGCCCCGTCATAATGCCCAAAATTTATTGACACAAGTCTACTCTTCATCATACCTTAGTCCAACTCCCTGGGAAGTCATCAAAAAGCGGCTATGCCTTCCACCTCCTTGGCTGGGGTAGTAGGAATAGCCGTTTTGTGCGGGAGCATGGCTGTCGGTTGGGTTGAGGTAGGTAGGCTGAACCTTCTTGAAGAGTAACCCAACTCCCTTGGGAAAGCCTGTTGGGTTTTACTTGCTTCGGAACCCGACCTACTTGAGAGTTATCTGCCTTCACGGTTCATGCTCCTCTTTTTTACCTTCTTCGTCGTTGATGGTTCAAAGTTCATGAACGATGTAGCTGGCTTGGAGGAGAAGGAGTCCTATTAACGATGCACGAAACCCTAGGCGTCAAATCTTATAGTCCTGATGAAAACTGTTGCTTGGGCCACTGATAGTTCGTTCTCGACTTGAGGGGTTCAGCTTTACGAGTGGCTGCGACATTTTCCAGGTTTGCTTTTTCTTTGCCCTTACTACTTTGCAACAACTGGTGAGCCATTAACACCATTAGTGCTTCAAAAACTGACGTTTTTTCATTGGGATTTAAGGCGACCATCGGGGGTCTGTTTTTGTCGTTCATAAAGCCGAGAGCAAAGGCAATATGCTCCTGACCTAATGCCCCTGGTAAATCCATACAAGTTAAACCAATAATCATGGGGATTTGGACTCGGCTGTTCATAAACGAGAGAATTTCGCGAGCATCATTAAAAGAGCTGGAACGATTGGCTGCTACTAGTAAAATATAGGCATGAGCGCGACGAATCAATAAGTCCCACATAAAATCAAAGCGAGATTGACCAGGAGTCCCATAGATTTGTAACTCCATATTTCGACCTAAAGTGCGCGTACCGAAATCAAAAGCAACGGTTGTTCGTTTCTTCATTAATGATGTGCTATCAGTTGCTTTGCGTTCTGTATCAATTACTGTTGTTTGACTAAATGTCCGCACGAAGGTTGACTTACCAGCACCCACTGTTCCTGTAACGACAAGACGTATTGTTTCCATTATATTTTTCTCCGCAGTATTTCACCTAAATTTATGACTGTCAGATCAGTTAAGCGGGTCAGCTATCTACAGCGCACCAGAAAAATCCCAAATTTTGCTATACCCAAAATTAACTAGCTAACTTTTATTTTTGTCGAACAACTCATACAGAAATAGACCCTTATTTCAGCTATAGCTGCTTAAGTCGTCGTAGAACTGTTATGTTACCTCTAGTGCCATTTCTTTTTCCCAATCAGTGAGAAATTTTAACGGGGATTTATCTGTCTCATTGAAACTAATCAGATCTGGTATTTTGGGCAAAAATTCACAAGACTTCAGGCTCATATTTTTCTCTGGTCTGGATTTTAGATGAAACCCCCAAGTAGAGTCTTCTATAGTTTTAGCAATTTTCTTAGACTATTGTCTGCTTGTTTTATAAGAAAACCATTAAGTTTTCAATAGATCAGGGATGGGTTTTAATTGTCCCGGAATAATTATAAGCAATAATTAAAAACTCACTTAAAAATAAATGATAAGGTTAATGTTCTTCAATATTTTTCCATGATTTGCCCTACAATCCGGAACATTTAGCAATTTTATTATTTCATGTTTGTATAGTTTTATAACGTTAATACTTAAAATTGTGTAACTAGGGAAATCAGCAAATTACTCAGATATTTCACCCCGCCAGAATAATCATGGACACAATCAAACTAATCATGAGGAAAAATGCGCCTCCCCAATAAAGAATGAGACGCTTCAGCCCCAGGGTTTGAGGGGGAGACGAGGTTTCAACGCTTTGTCCTTTGAGCGACTGTAACCATTCAGCGACTCGTTGAAACTTGGGCAAGTTTGGGTGGAGTTTAGTCAGCGAGTCTTGCCACAACAGAATAGCTTGTGCTGGTTGATGATCTTGAGCATAGAAAATACCCATATTGGCTAACGTCTGACCTTCTCGGTAGCGATCGCCTAATTCCTGGAACATGGACAGACTCTGCTGATAGCAATCCCTTGCGTTCTGGCGCTGCTGCTGCTGAAAGTACACATTACCCAGGTTACTCAAGGTCTTCGCCGCCCCAGGGCGATCGCTCAGCTCGTTGAAAATGCCCAGACTCTGCTGATAACATTGGTTTGCCTTCTCCCATTGACTAGCTAAAGAATACACATTCCCCAAATTAATCAGCGTCTGCGCCTCTTTGTCGCGATCGCCTAATTCTCGGCTAGCTTCCAAAGCCAATCCATGAGTTCGTTCCCAGTCCCCCCAATACCCATGGGTGTTAAAAAAGTTAACCAAATTCTGAGCCAGCGACACAACCACATCCCAAGCCTCAGCTTGATGCGCCCACTCAACCGAGGCTACTATATTCGGTCGCTCGATTTCAAACCAGTATAAAGCCGCCAAAAGCCAATGACGCTCGGTAGGCGCTTGCTCTTTACCCTTAACCAAAGATTGAACAAACTGGCGACGAGTTTCTGGATTAATCGCCAAATCAAAAATATAAGCCATCTCTAGATACCAGCGACTCAGCCTCAATCGAGCCGCTTGTCTGACATCGGCGGGTTCCTGCTGCGCCAATTGCCCTCGGGCAAATCGACGCACCACATCATGGAAACGGTAACGCCCTGGACTCTCCGGGGTCAAAAGCTGCCATGCCACCAAAGTATCAAAGGATTGTTGCGCGATCGCAGATTCCACCTCTAACAACCTTACCACCACTTCAACTGTAAAATTGACACCCACTAAAAGTCCCAATAAGCGGAACAAACGAGCCGATGTCTCATCCAGTGACTGATAACTGAGGATAAGGCTAGGGCGCATCGACAAATCATTCAGGTGCATCTGTGCCAGCCGCTGTCGTTCATGCTCAAGCTTGCTCGCATAATCAGCCAATGGCGAGTTAGGGAATTGGCGCAAGAAACCGCCTGTAATCCGCACTGCCAACGGTAGATAATCGCACTGAGCCAGAATCTGTTGAGTCGCGTCTGGTTCAGCCGCCATCACCTGTGCACCAATGAAATTTTCCAGAAGCGATCGCGCTTCGGGTTCACTCATCACAGGCAACTCCACAATTGTCGCCTCCTCCAACCCATTAATCTGGCGACGAGTCGTAATTAACACTGCACAAGTAGAACATTGCGGCAGCAAAGGACGGATCTGAAACTCGTCGCGGGCGTTGTCAAGGATAATTAATACCCGTTTCCCTGCCATCAGAGAATCATACAGTTGAGAACGCTCACTCAGACTTTGAGGGATTGAGCGATCCTCCACACCCAAAACCCGCACAAACCCGGCGAGTACGTCTAAAGCGTCGAGAGGTTGCCCCTCACTCCCGCGCAGATTGACATAAAGCTGAGCATCGGGAAACTCCGGTTGTAACTGATAAGCCGCTTGCACAGCTAAAGCAGATTTGCCCACACCAGCGACACCCGTAACGAGTGCGATCGCCGCCTGGAATTTTTGACCCGATTTTGCCTGTCTTAGCACCCTAGTTATACCTTCGAGTTCCCCTTGGCGACCTGTAAAATCAGCCAATGGCAGCGGTAACTCATAGATCGAAGTCGATTGAGTCAACGTTTGCTGATAAATTCGTTTCGCTTTACTGGGTTCAACCGTCACCGCATCTTGCACTAAACCATGAAAGTGCAGTTCATACCTTGATTTATTTCCACTCATCGATTGCTCCAATGGTTTATCACCTTGCCGATCATCATCACCTCAGCCTAGTCACCCTAACCTAAGCTGGGAATGGGTTTGGTCTTACGGGTAATACAGACTGACAACCACCTGTTGTCACCTATCGTATCCTCAATTTTTACTCTGAAAAAATATAGATATTCCCTTAAATCTATCCTGACTCAATTTTTTATAAAACGCCATATATAAGCGTTACATCACTCAAATTTACTTAATTTTTATCTTCAATAAAATGAAATCAGCTTACGTCAGTCCCTGTTCCCTTACAAATGACTTTCCCCATGAAAAAACCCGGTCAAAGCCGGGCCACACTACCATTTGATAGAAAAGTTACGCTGTGATCAAGCTATGTTTACAAATTCTTGCACACCAAGTTGATTGCTACTTTGTAACTTCACAGGTAAGTGGGCAAGCTGCAAAAATTGACTTATGCAGAATATTCTGTTCACCATGTAACCAGCTCAACCAACGGACTTCCTTCGGATTGACGCCCTTAAAGGTTAATACGGCGGCTCCGAATAAAATCCCGAAAACATTCGCACCAATCAAACCAACGGCGACAAGCAAAACGGCACTAATCGGCAAAAGCGATTGCAAGGAAATCGCCATGATTGCTCCGAGCGCCACCATTAAGACAATCAGCGGAAACCCTGCCACTAATAGACATACGGTTAGAGTAAATGTCCAAATCAAGAAGCCTTTGACCTTTTCGTTGAGTGAATAAGCCTTTGTTAAGTTGTCACGGGTTGTCATTTCCATGGATGTTCCTCCTATCGGGGGTAAAAAATGGTCTTTATGTAACAAACCTTTAATCAATTTCTGCTACTTAAGAAATTACGAAGGTGAAATCCAGTATAGTGAACTTCTCCGGAGAAATGAGCTTTTTTTCAAGAAAATTTACAATCAAGGGAGACCATTTATGGATCGCTAAGACGGTCTGACTCATAATATAGGTCAAGCCTCGACTCAAGATCGTCTATCTATAGATAGAAGTCTTGGGCTGTTTAGCCTCATAAATCTGGTAACGGTATGCCCTCGACTCCCCCATAATTTTTCGCCACGATGACCAATCCCCACTAAATGGATTTTGTTAACATTTCTTATAGTTTTGTACCATAGTTCTCATAATTCTCTGGCAACTCGAAACTCAAAACTAAGCTGCCCAGCATCTAAAGGGCGGGTAGCTGATCGCACAATCCCCCTCGGACTATGCATCAAAAGTCCTTGTTTAGCCTCTTTCGTCGCCAGAACCAGAAAGACAGTATCTTCACCACAACTGTTTGTTTAATTGATCATCTCACCCTATGTAGGGTGGGCAATGCCCACCCTACATAGGGCTTGCTGCACAAGTGAAGAAACCCTTACCCATCAAGGTGATTACGCCAGAACCATCCGCAATTCACCAACAGTGCGCTTGATTTCCAGCATCAAAAGTCCTTGTTTAGCCTCTTTCGTCGCCAGAACCAGAAAGACAGTATCTTCACCACAACTGGTCAAGACACTAAAGCCCTTTTCACCCTCAACATAGATCCGATCAATTGTACCGCGCACTAATTCACGACCAATCCGTTCACCTAAAGAAAGCATCGCCGCTGACATCGCAGAAACTCGTTCGTCATCCATACCACTGGGTAAAGTTGTCGCCAGAGGTAAACCATCGGGGGTGACAACCGCAGCCCCTTCAACATCAGAGGTGGCTGAAGCAAAGTCTTTGATGATCATTCCTAGTTTTTCGGCGTTAATCGCCATTTGGATACTCCTTGTTTAATTTCAAACAGTCTTTGCAGTAATAGATACTCAAAGCTGAGATTTCTCCTGTTCCCCCGACGCTGTTACTCTTAGAGTTCAGCACGAACATTCCTGTTGATTTCACCCATAATGGTGTACTCGAATAGATCACAGCTACCCCCTTGTAAGAGTGATTCAATTTGAGTTCCCTGCAAACGCTGATTCAGAAAGGCTTCGAGAAACCCTTGAACCGCCCCCATGGTGAAAGAAGCGACCCGAGTTGAGCCTTGAAGTTCACCGAAGGAGTCAAAGGTTTCGCGAGTATAGACTTTGTAGACATCGCCGTCTTGGATAATCTTGTCAATGACGCACAAACGAGTTCCCTCTTTGCCCAAGGCTAGCTGGGCTTTTTCGGTAATTTCTTCCATGGAGACGGAGGCATCCTTGTCTACCAAATTGAGTTTTTTGGCTAGCTCTTTACCCCGTTGGCGACCTGCAGAAAGCATCGCGATCGCAGCGGCTCTTTCACCCAGCGCATCCTCGATACCGCTAACGATTGCCTTCATTTCTCCAATATTGCCAAAGTCTCCCAGTTCTTGACGTGGATCTTTCGCTGAATCTGTCATATTAATTTCCTCATTTGATGTTCAAGTCTTGTTGTAATTAAGAGTTCAACTGTTCAGACAAAAATATGTTTCAACAGCAAAATCTTGGCAGGGTACTGGGAAAATAGTCCCTGTTTTTGTTATAGCCGAGAATTACCGAGATCACCGAATATTCTATACTTTCTTAATTAAGCGAACAGAGAATTAGTTTGGCTAAAAAATTGAATTAATAACTAAAATTATTGCCTCAAAAAAATAAATGCAAACAAAACAATAAAACCGGGTCATATACTGCAAAAAAAATGGTAAAATATATCCCAGAATTTTAGCTGTGTCACACCAGTAGGGACACGACATGTCGTGTCCCTACTAATGGTGATTGAGAGGCGAATAAAGCCTTGCAGCCTTATACTTTTATTTGGTCAGCTAGATGAGCAATCAATCACGACAGAACCATCCGCAATTCCCCAACAGTGCGCTTGATTTCCAGCATCAACAGTCCTTGCTTCGCATCTTTAGTCGCCAGAACCAGAAAGACGGTATCTTCACCACAACTGGTCAAGACGCTAAAGCCCTTTTCACCCTCGACATAGATCCGGTCAATTGTACCGCGAACTAATTCACGACCAATCCGTTCACCTAAAG
Organism: Coleofasciculus sp. G3-WIS-01; assembly: GCF_040223135.1. NCBI lineage: Bacteria > Bacillati > Cyanobacteriota > Cyanophyceae > Coleofasciculales > Coleofasciculaceae > Coleofasciculus > Coleofasciculus sp. G3-WIS-01. The sequence continues at coordinate 72,464 of NZ_JAVJZI010000270.1, read as the reverse complement.
AAAGCATCGCCGCCGACATCGCAGAAACTCGTTCGTCATCCATACCACTGGGTAAAGTTGTCGCCAGAGGTAAACCATCGGGGGTGACAACCGCAGCTCCTTCAACATCAGAGGTGGCTGAAGCAAAGTTTTTGATGATCATTCCTAGTTTTTCGGCGTTAATCGCCATTTGGATACTCCTTGTTTAATTTCCAACAGTCTTTGCAGTAATAGATACTCAAAGCTGAGATTTCTCTTGTTCCCCTGACGCTGTTACTCTTAGAGTTCAGGACGAACATTCCTGTTGATTTCACCCATAATGGTGTACTCGAACAGATCACAGCTACCCCCTTGTAAGAGTGATTCAATTTGAGTTCCCTGCAAACGCTGATTCAGAAAGGCTTCGAGAAACCCTTGAATCGCCCCCATGGTGAAAGAAGCGACCCGAGTTGAGCCTTGAAGTTCACCGAAGGAGTCAAAGGTTTCGCGAGTATAGACTTTGTAGACATCGCCGTCTTGGATGATCTTGTCAATGACGCACAAACGAGTTCCCTCTTTGCCCAAAGCTAGCTGGGCTTTTTCGGTAATTTCTTCCATGGAGACGGAGGCATCCTTGTCTACCAAATTGAGTTTTTTGGCTAGCTCTTTACCCCGTTGGCGACCTGCAGAAAGCATCGCGATCGCAGCGGCTTTTTCACCCAGCGCATCCTCGATACCGCTAACGATTGCCTTCATTTCTCCAATACTGCCAAAGTTTCCCAATTCGTGACGTGGATCTTTCGCTGAATCTGCCATAGTAATTTCCTCATTTAATCAACAAAATTTGTTGGCATTAAGAGTTTAGCTGTTCAAACCTATTTTTGTCTGAACAGCTAAATCCGGTGAGGGATGTTAGCCAATAAATTCTCTTTTTGTTTTAGCATTTTATTGTCAATTTCTCTAAATTATAAATCTTTTTTAAATAATTAAATGGAGAAAATTTAATTAAATTAGATTTCGCTATAATGCGGGAAAATAAAAATAAATTGTTTTATGAAAAATAAATGTAAAATATATTATTTTTTGTCTAAATTCTCTGATAATACAGTCAGAATAAATTAATTTTAGCGATAGTTTGTTTAATTGATCATCTCACCCTATGTAGGGTGGGCAATGCCCACCCTACATAGGGCTTGCTGCACAAGTGAAGAAACCCTTACCTATCAAGGTGATTACGACAGAACCATCCGTAATTGACCAACGGTGCGCTTGATTTCCAGCATCAAAAGTCCTTGCTTCGCCGCTTTCGTCGCCAGAACTAGAAAGACGGTATCTTCACCACAACTGGTTAAGATACTCAAACCCTTATCACCCTCAACATAAATACGGTCAATTACGCCGCGAACTAATTCTTTACCAATCCGTTCACCTAAAGAAAGCATCGCCGCTGACATCGCAGAAACTCGTTCGTCATCCATACCACTGGGTAAAGTTGTCGCCAGGGGTAAACCATCCGGGGTGACAATCGCTGCCCCTTCAACATCAGAGGTGGCTGAAGCAAAATCCTTGATGATCATTCCTAGTTTTTCAGCATTAATAGCCATTGTGATACTCCTTGTCCAATTTCAAACAGTTTGTGAACTTATAGATACTGGAAGTTAAGACTTCTTATGCTCCCCCCGAACCTGTTAATGATTGACTTGAGGAAGAACGGTGTACTCTAACAGATCAAAGTTGCCACCTCGTAAGACGGATTCAGTTTGAGTTCCCCGTAAGCGCTTACCCAGAAATGCTTCTAGAAATCCTTGAATTGCCCCCATGGTGAAAGTACATTGCCGGGATGAGCCTGGGGATTCACCAGCTGAACAAACGGTTTCGTGGGTAAAAACTTTGTAGACATCGCCCTCTTGGCTAATCTTGTCAATGACGCACAAACGAGTTCCATCTTTGCCTAGGGCTTCCTGGGCTTGTTTGGTCAACTCTTCCAGGGATAGGGAGGAACCTTTGTCTACCAAATCCATGGCTTCTGCTAGCTTTTTACCCCGTTGGCGACCAGCAGAAATCATCGCGATCGCGGCAGCTTTTTCGCCCAGTGCTTCTTCGACACCGGTAACGATTGCCTTCAAGCAAACAATGCTGCCAAAGTCTCCGAGTTCTTGACGTAGTTCATTCTGTACAATTGCCATAGTATTTTCCTCATTTGCCGATAAAATTTGTTGGCATTAATGGTTTAGGTATTCAGTAAAATCTATGCTTTAATAGCCAACCGATTGGATAATATTAGGTAATTATCCCTATTCATGTTTTAGCATTTAATTGCGAATATGTCTGTAATTTACTATAGCTTTTTTATGATATATATATATAAATCATGAATTGCATTATTTACCAAAAAAAATAATATTAGCCAATTAAATAAAACATTTTATCGGCAAATTAATCACTGACATTATCACAAAGAAATACGACAAAAATAAATTTATTTTCGTGATGGTTCGTTGAATTTCTAATCTCAACAGTCCCGGCTTAGCCGCCTGACTTGCTAAAACCAGAAGAACCGCCTCTTGTCCACAACGAGTTAAAATGCTCAAGCCTTGCTTACTCTCTACAGAAATGCGCTCAATCTCTCCCCGAATCAGTTCCTTACCTATTCGCTCGGCTAAAGACAACATAGCGGCTGATATCGCTGATACCCGTTCATCATTCATACCAACTGGCAAACTTGCAGCTAGGGGTAAACCATCGGGAGTAATCATTGCTGCACCTTCCACATCAGGGGTATTACTGACAAAAGCCTTCAGAATACCCCCTAACTTATAAGGATTAATCGCCATAGTTGCCGTTTTGCTGAAATTTCCTCAACGGGGAATAGGAGTCAATCTCCTTTGTAAAAATGTCATGTAGAGACGTTCCACCGGAACGTCTTTACAAAAATCATGACTACTCTCTTGAGGCTAGGTTCGATTGAGAAAATGCACTAACTAGAGCAAGGTTATTTTTGAATAGCACCTAAGACTTTGTACTCCAAAATATCGTATTTTCCTCCCCGTAGTACGGATTCAGTTTGAGTTCCCCGTAAACGTTCACCCAAAAACGCTTCCAGAAATCCTTGAATCGCCCCCATCGTAAACGTGCATTGTCGTGATGAGCCTTGGGGTTCACCTGCGGAACAAACAGTTTCGTGAGTATAGACTTTATAGACTTCGTCCTCCTGAAAAATTTTTTTGATCGCACACAAGCGAGTTCCATCTTTACCTAAGGCGTCTTGGAGTTTTTTCGCCACATCAGCTAAAGAGATTTCTTTTCCCTTATCCACTAAATCAAGATTTTCCGCCAACTGTTTACCTCGTTGGCGACCAGCAGAAATTAGCGCAATTGCTGTAGCTTTATCACCTAAAGCTTCTTCAACACCAGTAATAATTGCTTTGAGGCAAACAATGCTGCTAAAGTCTCCAAGTTCTTGGCGTAGTTCATTCTTTGCGATTGCCATATCCATCTCCTTTATTGTACAACCTTTCCCCATTTCAAAAACTAATCTATTTACTCCTTCTCAAGTTAAAAGATTAATCCAGATATTCTTTAATTAATTTTTGTGTTTTTGTGCAATACAACAATTTTATTTTTGCTGTTTTTTAAAAATATTTAGAACATGTAAAAAAACTCCTCTAAGATATTTGTTTAATTAAGACTCTTAATGCTTTTAAAACTGAGGGTTTCAGTTGAGGATTTACCTTCAGAATAGGCGGACGATGCTGAGCATTTACAATACCTAAACGTTTAACAATTTCTTCTACAGGTAAAGTCCCGGCACAATCTGTATGAGTCAAACCAATAAGCATCGGCACTTGAACGCGATCATTCATAAACGAGAGGATATCTTGAGCATAGGAAAAACTATTGGGCTGATTAGCGGTTACCAGTAAAATGTAAGCATCAGATCCATTAATTAAAATATCCCACATAAAATCAAAACGGGTTTGACCGGGAGTCCCGTACATGTACAAAGTTTTATTAGCTTCTAACACAAGTCTGCCAAAGTCGAAAGCGACGGTAGTTGTATCTTTAAATGAGGCTTCTGTATCAGAATCGCTGACCTTTCGTTCTATTTCGACAACATCAATTTCACTAGCTGTTCGCACAAAAGTAGATTTTCCCGCCCCGACAGTTCCTGTTATCACCACACGTATATTTTCCATGATATTTATTGACAGCAAAGCAGAGTTGCTTTTATTGATTCAATTTAAACTACTTTTAGCCAGAAGGATGTGGAAGTAAAAACAGAAAATGCTGTTCAAACTATAGTTCTCTATGTCAGGATATTTATGGCTATTAGTTATATTTTACTAACGCCTTTAAAATATTCCTGACACTTAATTAACTAAATTACAGCAAGATAGCCTTCAAATCGCCAAGAGTCCGTTTAATTTCTAACATCAAGAGTCCTTGTTTAGCTTGCTTAGTGGCTAGAACTAGAAAGACAGCATCTTCCCCACAACTTGTCAAAATACTCAAGCCTTGGTCTCCTTCGACATAAATGCGGTCAATCATACCGCGAATCAGTTCTTTTCCAATTCGTTCACCTAAAGATAGCATCGCCGCAGACATTGCCGATACCCGTTCATCATCCATACCACCCGGCAAACTCGTCGCTAAAGGTAAACCATCTGGGGTGACAATAGCAGCACCTTCAACATCACCCGTTGCTGAGACAAAATTCTTAAGAATATGTCCTAATTTTTCAGAATTGATCGCCATTGATTGTTTTACTCCTGCTGAATTAAGAGACTATGAATGGAGTTAAATCGTGAAGTTTGAATTACATTGAACCTGCACCCGTAGCAATGAGGCGTTTGAATAGTCCTTCTGTCCAACCTGTTTCTTTGAGAACGGCGGCTGATGTGACTTCAATGTAAGCTTGCTCAATAAACGCCAGATCGATCATGCAAATTCGACTGAGAGCATCTCGTAATTCTTCATCTTTGCCTGCCTCTTTTAGCTTTTGACCCACAGCATTAACTACAATTGCCATAGCTGGCACTACATGTTGCGGTCCAATGCCAATCTGCACATGCACTAGACCAATTCGCCAACGGCGATCTGCATAAGTATTCCCCCAATCATCCATACCTGTAAACATTTCGTAAAACCATTGCGTAAAGGTTTCACGCAAGCGATGTATCCGTCCTTCTGTAGCATTCAAAAGCTCGCTCATTTCCGGATCTCGTCCCAAATAAGCATAGAAATGATCTGCCATTTCTGGAGCTATGTCTTTACCCCAATCTGCGTTGGCTTTGAGAATTGCTTTCTGTTCATCGGTAAAGCTAATACGCCTTACTATTGTCTCCATAAATGCATGAGCATCTAAGGTCATCTTTGTCTCCTGTTAGGATTGATTTTAATCTTCTTTATTGATAACAATTTTTTTAAATATTGTCCATGTATTTATGTATTGTTTATGTAAATAAATAATTTACACTTCAAGCAATTCGCACAAAAACTCAAATCCAAATTAAAGTAAAACCATGGCATTTAAGTCAATTTTGATAATAAATTTTAAGAACAATAGCTGAACTAAAAGGTATTCAATTATTAGAAATAAATGGTACATAAGATAAACGCGATCGCGTCCCATTAAGCTAACGCCGAGCTGCGCTAACGCTAACACGGAACCAGACAAACCAAGTCCGCATAGGCAGACTTATATGAATGATATACTTAAGACAAATGTCGCGCTCCTTAAGCTAGCAAGGAAACTCAGTTGTTTAACTTTTCTCCGAATCCAGGATATCTGTCTTATCCGCACAACTCCGCTTAGCTTTCATACAGTTACTTTTTTCATGCATCAGCAGATAAGTCCGGAGTATTGGCTCAAATCAGTACTGTTGTTATCTCTATACTTTTGTTCAGATATAGGGTTTCACTTATGTATATTTTTATTATTTTTCATCATATTTTATTGGAGGCGAACCCCGACTCAAGGAGTCGGGGTGCGGATAGGAGACTAACTGAATTAACCCAAACTGACTTTAATCTGGCTAACCGCCCGACTAATATCTAAGTTAAGGGCGCCTTGTTTGGCATCTTTCCCAGCCAGAACGATGAACACAGCTTCTGGACCGCAGTCGGTCATAATGCTGTAGCCATCATCACCTTCGACTAAAATACGACTGGTTTGACCTCCCAAGAGTTCTTTGGAAATCCGTTCACCCAGAGACAGCATAGTGGCGGACATTGCTGAGATACGCTCTTCAGCCACTGATCCGGGCAAGCTAGACGCCAGGGGTAAACCATCCGGCGTGACAATCGCAGCACCGATGACATCAGTTGTCGTTGAGACAAAATTCTGAACCAGGTGACTCAGTTTCTGAGTATTGATTCCCATTTTTGTGTTTCTCCTTAACGTTAATAGAGGACAATGAAGTTAAGTGATGTAACTAGGACAAGCATGGCTGACTGGTTTAATGTTAAAATCACCTACTTCTGGGTTTTAGCCCAAACGGTAAGGCTACCCAGTCAGCTCACAATGAGCATAAGGCGGCTAAGAAAAGATTTGCCGAGTGTGATAGCAGGGCAATCCTCATTAGCTGCTTTTTGTTGAATTACTCAACAGTAATAAACTCGAACAGGTCGTAAGAATCACCTCGAAGGACTGATTGTGTTTGTGAACCCTTTATTTTTTGCTGAAGCAGTTCGGTTAAAACGCCCCAAACTAAACCGAGGGTAAAAGTACATTTAGGAGGTTCTTCATCAGTTCCGCCGATCGCGCAGAGGGTTTCTGTGGTGTAAACCTTGACAGTGTCGCCCTCTTGGGTGATCTTGTCAATGATGCACAAACGAGCTCCCTCTTCACCCAAAACTTCGGCGATTTGCTTAGTCGCATCTTCCAAGTTTTGTGTAGTACCTTTGAACCCCAACTTTTCTGCGAGTTCTTGCCCATGCTTACGACCAGCAGCAGTCAGAGCAACGGCTGTCGCTTTTTCACCTAAGGCATCGCTCATCCCTTCAACCAAAGCCCGGAAGGATTCAATACTGCTGAATTGTCCTAATTTATCTCGTTTTAGTTCTAACACGTTGACTCCTTATTTTTGACAACATAGAGTTGGAACACTTCATCAACCAAGAAGGTGTTTAGCAAGGTAATCCTAGTCAGTTAAATTGCTATTCATTTAAGAATTTCTTTAATGATAATAAATTCTTAATCATAGATATTTAGCTGGTTCTAGACACATAGCCCTGCTGTTTCTATGAATAATATACCGATTTAATTGATGCAATCCGGAAACTTATCCGTTTTTTTTATGCCAATCTAGACATTGACATTTCTATTATTTACAATTAGTATAGTCCCCTATTTTTTTAAAAAATTCCTTTTAAAAAGAGTTTTAATTCAAAATATAAAATAAATATAAAAATCTAGATGCTCATATTTGCGTAAAAATAGAGAGAGTCTCGGTGAAGAAAGCTGTATCACCAATCCAGTGAAACTTAGTCGATACATTATTAACCTGCAAGTCCCTAAGAAAAAGTGGTCAAGATGCTTGCACTAAGAATGATGAACTGGCAACTTGAGTCTGCACCCCCTGCTAGCCATAGCACAATGACAGGTCTGGAACCTGGCTTTCATTAACTTGACAGCAACGCTCTTGAGTCAGTCCCTGTGCATTTCTTATCTAAAACGTTTCGCTCTACTGAAATTCTCTCTCTGTTCAATTGTATTACATGCAAGACATTTGGCAAGTCTTGACACATACTCTAGCTATAGAAGATAATAAATAAGGTATGATATAAGTATGTGTTAACAAGGAAACACATCTCTCTATTTTTCTCTGAATCATGGAATTTAGCCTCGAAAACTTAACGCCATGTTTCAGATTCGCTAAGGAGAATTCACTCAAAAAAGAATAGTGCTGAGAATCATTAAAATCTGCTGATCAGAGTGAATCAACCATCAGGGCAAAAACTGAGACAATCCTAAGGATTTTGAGAGTCTTCAGAAATACAGCCCAGGATCTGTAGAAAAACTAGCTAGTGCAGCGCACTTGAATTTAGCCAATATCCCTGAGTTCAGCGTCGCTACAGGTGTTCATTTTTCGGAAAACCCTGTAACCTGTATCCCACCTCATTACGTTATCAGCCTTTTGCATCGAACTCGGGTTAATAAAACGCCGCGATTAAGCGGTAAGGTGAATTATGTTTGAGTTAATCGTCCAAAACGAGATTGTCGGGGAAATCGTGTTTAGCATCGCGCCCGATGGATTTGGTGTCATTAATCTCATCGAAGTTAAACCCACCTGTCGAGGTAAAGGATTCGGAAATCAGCTTTTAAACGAAGCCATCGCTCAACTTAAATGCCAAGGCGTTAAGGGGATACGTCTGACTCCGATAAAAACCAAGAATCCTTTTATCGTAGATTGGTACAAAAAGAAAGGATTTGTTTTAAACAGAGACAGAATGCTTTTAACATTTTAACAACTGCGGCATTCGGGTAATAGGGGAAGGACAGAGATTGACTAGAGAAATTTCTGTCTTTCTCCTACCCTCTTACTTTTCTGCCTTCCTACCGACTATCTACTAACTAATGTAGAGACGTAGTATACTACGTCTCTACTAACTAATGGCGGTTTTTCTCCCTTTCCCGATATCCTTAAAGAAAATGAAAAGCCGCTATTTTTAGAGATTAGGTGAGTACAGTAAACTCAAACAAGTCGTAGCTGTCACCCCGCAGTACAGATTCCGTTTGAGTTGCTTTTAGTTTCGATTGGAGTAGTTCACCTAAGACTCCCCAAACTAGACCGAGTGTAAAGGTACACTTGGCAGGAGTTTCCTCAGTTCCACCGATAGCACAAAGGGTTTCTGTTGTGTAGACTTTGATCGAATCACCGTCTCGAACAATGCGATCAATGATACAAAGACGAGAACCTTTTTCTCCTAAAAGTTCTTGAATTTGTTTGGTGGCACCTTCTAAGTCTTGTGTTGAACCGTTGAAGCCCAATTTTTCAGCAACTTCCTTACCGTGCTTGCGACCCGCAGAGGTCAGTGCTACGGCTGTAGCTTTGTCCCCTAATGCGTCTGTCATGCCTTCCACAATAGCCCGGAAGGATTCAATGCTACTAAGTTGTCCCAGTTTATCGCGTTTTAGTTCTAACACATTTGCTCCTTATTTTCTGAATAGATTAATGAGATGTGTTCTACATTTATCTAGGTGTTTAGTTATACAGAAGTAATTCGATAAGTTTATTAAGACTTCAGGGTATAACCGACAAAATCTTAAATAAACTCCGAGGAATTTATACTTATTTTCTACATCTGTAATACTTGTATACCATACATAAGCTTAGCTGGGATTTCCGGAAAACGTCCACTTTTTTGTGATCTATCAATCAAAAAAAATAAAACGAAATATTGTTAATTAAAAAATAATATAATTTGCCTAATTAGTTTCAAGAAATTACTCAAAACATATCAACTTGAGCTAAGAAGGCTAACGCTTTAGGTCAGGGGGTTCATTTGCAAATGAATTTGGATGTTTCGATGTTGCATCGCTTGTTCAAATAATTCCGTTGAAAGTGCTTGTTCAACCGACCAAACACCGGGTTTACTGAGTTGACCTGCCAAGATAAACTGAGCAATGCTACCTGTACCCGCACCAGCCGCCACTGCTGTATTTTCATGCACTAAGGTTGAGACAACTGTGACAGGTTGGTTCTCCTTGTAACCTGTGACTTGGGCGCGAATGGCAACGCCGATACCACTGAAGCGATCGCTAATTTGGGTCATGCGGTAGCTGAGTTGGGATAAATACTCGATATTCTGGGGTTTCCTTAACCAAGCGGAGGGAAACAGATGGGCGGTGATCCAGGTGAGGTGGTTGTAAATATCGGGAATCGAGCCAAACTTGGTGATCACCGTTTTGACGGGAAAAGACTTGACAAGGGTAGCAGTTTCTGGTACATCAAACCAGTAGACGCCAACCTTGCCATAAGGGTCAGGGAAGTCAATCGTTTCGCGATCGCTATAGGGTTTGACCTTCTGCCACTGGTTATCAATCCACGCATCAAAGGGTTCTGATAACCCCAGAAACGTGGTTCGCAGCACGGTTACTCCAGCCCCACCCGAACCGGCTACGCCATAACTCAGGTGAATTTTTTCTGGCAAATCCAGTTGTTCGATTGCCTGACGCACCATGCTATTGGAGATTCCGGGAAAAACCCCGGTATTAATAATGGCAGTAACACCCGCCGCCGCCCCTTGCTCGTGATCGGCGAAGGCTTTTTGCATAAAGGTGCGATTATCACTCACATCCAGATAATTTACGCCCATCTCAATGCAGGTTTTGAGAACCGAGGCGTCTCGATACAGAAAAGGACCAGCACAATGAATGACCAGATTATGAGACGCGATCGCACTCCTCAACCCATCCTGATCTGCTAAATCTAGGGTGAGAAACTGCACCTGTGGCGAAAATGCTGTCTCCGATGTCCTGTGACGCCCTGTAATCGTAATTTCTGCTTGGGTATGGGCAACGAGATCTTCCATTACACTGCTGCCGATACGTCCTCGTCCACCTAGAATCAAAACTCGGTCTGTCATTGCCCAACTTAGTAATATCCTTAATGAAGCTTACCAAGGATATTGCCGTTGTTAACCCTTCAGATCAAGGTTGCCGCTACCTTGGACGTCAAAGGTCATCCATTCAAACCTTTACCGTCTCCAGATCTTATCTAATCTGGCAAGAATACCTTCACTTTGAGTGACCGGATGAATTGCCAGAAAAGATGGTAGTATCTGTAGATATGATAAGTTATGGTAAATGTGTCTACCGAAAAAATCCGGATAGATACGGCTGGATTCGGTAAGGACTAACGTATCTCCGCCCAAGTGGAGATGCAGTCCATCCCTGACCCATACAGATAGCTGCTCCAGTGGAAAACAGAATGAAGTTACTCAAGAGAGATATATCTATAATCTCTCCAGAGGATAAAAACTGCCCAAAAACGACATCTCTTCTCAGCGCAAAAATTTGGCTGATTTGAATTGTCGCGGCTATACTGGCAAGGTCTGGATATTTCTGTAACGGCAGTCATAAGTAGTATATGAGTCCTGTGGTTAAAGTTGTTCAACCCTCTGGTATCTTAGATGGCACAAAAGCCGGTCAATTTCGTCAAGAGATTAGCGACCTTGTGCAATCAAATACTGATATCGTATTGATTGATTTTCAAGACGTTACCTTTATGGATAGTTCGGGCTTAGGGGCACTGGTTCTTGCCCTTAAGACCGTTCGTGCCGCTGGGGGAAAGCTCTTTGTTTGCTCAGTCAACGAACAAATCAAAATGTTATTTGAACTGACAAGCATGGATCGGGTTTTTGAAATCTTTCCCTCACGAGAAGCGTTTGAGGAGGCTGTCTCCTCTAGTGCATGACTCCCTGTGGTAGCGCAGCTTGGCGAAGCTCAGCAAGAATCCCCGCGTCTTCAGACCGGGGATTGTTAGCTGCTTTGAAACAATAACCCGCCAGGGATTTGAATCCTTGGCGGTTAGTGTGATAACTTTTCTATTCAAAGTTAACTTCTAGCAAAGACAAATCGTCATCGAAAAAGTCTTTGGGATTTAATGCCTCAACACCCTGTAAGATTGAGTTGAGGTTACACAAACTCTCTACTCTACACTCACCCAGAAGTTTGACGAAGGAGTCAAGTCCCCAGATATTACCATCCGGTTGGTGAATCTCGTAAATCCCATCGCTGAAAATGTAAAGGGAACTGGATTCGCTGACGTCGCAGCTATCATCCACATACTCAGCCTCAAGCAGCATGCCTACAGGCAGTCCTGTTGTCTTCAACAGCTGGACATCCCCACTAGACAATGGCTTACCCGAGAATAAGACAGCCGGTGGATGTCCTGCACTGGCATAGACAAGTTTACGCTTGGTGCGATTATAGACTCCATACCAGATGGTAAAGTATTTATCATTGCGTGCTGTCATCTGAAAGGTCTGGTTTAACCCCCGCAGAACGTCGCTGGGTTGGTAGTAGTTAATATTCGGCAGGGTGCGTGACCTTAAAAGATTCAACACCGAAAGTGTTGGCAAAGCCGCTCTCAAGCCATGTCCTGCCGTATCTAGCAAATAAATTGCCAGGTGTTCGGAATCTAACCAGTAGTAATCAAAGCCATCACCTCCCAATTGCCGAGATGGAATGAATCGAGAGTCAATAGTTACAGGCGGTTCGGTCATCTGATCGGGCAGAATGGAACGGACGTACTCCGCCGCTTCGGCTAGTTCCGTTTCCAGCAAGTGTTTTTGGTGCTGCAAATCGCGGCTGAGTTCATGTAATCTCAAGCCGGAACGCACTCGCGCCTGCAATTCAGCAATTTCGATGGGCTTACAGATAAAGTCATCCGCCCCAGCATCTAGTCCCTTTACTCGATCCCCAACAGAACCGAGAGATGTCAGCAAAATAAACATGGTGGTTGATAGTGCTGGTGTTGCCTTAATTTGACGACAGACTTCTAGTCCGTTCATCCGTGGCATAATCCAATCACAAATGACCAACGCCGGACGTAACTGCTGCGCTTGTTCTAAACCCTCTTCGCCGTTGCTAGCGATTGTGACTTCATAACCTTGGTTATGAAGCGTCCGTTTCAGCAGTATTTGAATGGCTGGGTCGTCATCAATAATTAGAATTTGGGTCATGGCATCGAGATAATACAAGTCACTCAAGGAGATTGCAGATGCACGCGCTTACAACAAGAAGGAAGACTCGATGAAGCTGGGCACTTTCATGAGAAAGTGATAAAGATCTCAAGGTCAGTGAATAAATGGTAGAGCAAGGGTTAAATCTAGGGTAGACTGGATTTTTTCACAGGGAGTATCTGTTCATTCTAATTCTGGTTTTGATGTCGTTGATGTGAAAGGCTTTGAGCAGTTGATAGAGCTTCAAACATTTAGCAATCAATTTCCTTCCGACCTAAATGCGTTAGACCAGGTTTTATCCTGGTTTGGGGAGCTTCACCCCTCCTCAATCGAAACAAAACTCTGGTTACAGTGCAAACTAGCGCTTGCGGAAGGATACACTAACGCGGTGAAATATGCCCACAAAGACCTGCCGTCCAGTGTTTTCATTGATGTTGAGGTGGTTCTAGCGAAATCACCCCAACGTCTAGAAATACGGATCTGGGACTGTGGAGCGCCTTTTGACTTTGAACGGCGGCTCCAAAATCCGTCGTCCTTGCCTGATGATCAGGCTGAAGGAGGGCGAGGACTGGCTATTATGCAAAAAATTGCCGATAAGCTCAGTTATACACGTATGGATGATAACCGCAACTGTCTAACAATTGTTAAATTTTATTAAGAGTCCTGGCAGCAGGATGTAGGGAAGCAGGGGAGCGGGGGCATAAGCGAAAACCCAGCCTCAGAAGCTGGGTTACTATTTATACATAGCGCTCAATTGATCGATCTGCTCCGAATAACTTGATCAAACGGTGGGGCATCCCTTGTCGTTAATAAAGCTCAGTCAATGTCCGAGGCTCAATAGCTGGAGTCGCTCTAGAGCCTACACCATACTGTACTCAGTTGGTGTAGGAGATGTCACCGACCACTGCCGCGATTGTCATCTTTGCCCTCAGTATCAAACGTATCAAACGCGAGACGCTTGGGTGATTGATTGGACAAAATGACTAAGCTTTCACGTTCTCTCCTAAGATAGGATGCTTGTGAAAACTCGCTCATGTTGTTGCACATCGCTCGTAGATCTCCATGTCCGAGTTGCTACAGCCTTTTTTCCAATCAACCCTGTGCAAATCAGGACAAACCCTAAAATTGGCAGAGGTACTCCAGGTGCAGGGGAACCAATCCTGGCAATTTAGGGCGGAAACCGTAAAATTTAACCAAATGGTGGGGTTTTGGAGAAGGCTATAAGTCCAGCACTAAATCAAAGATTGTAGTGCTGGGAGACTGGACTTGGGTGTCCCAAAAAGATTCACAACAAAAATGGTACAATAACGATACTAGATGTCGAGGTAAGGATTATTTGCATCGGTTGTGTCAACGAAAACCAAGTTGGCGTAGCAAGTCATCTATATGCGAATGCACCCATTGCACCCTCAATATCAAAGTATTATAGGCGGATGGGACAGCCGTCTCTGCTGACGGAGGGGAAGTAAGACCATTACTGGGAGTAAATCTAAGTTGTGGCTACTCCCCTATGAAGTCAGAAGCCCACACTGTACCTCCTGTCCTGAGCCTGCGAAGGATCACAAAGGATTTAGGTCTGTGCTGGGTAGTTCACGTCCTGCTTTCGTCACCTATTGGCAAGATCTCGTGTGAACGTTTCTACCCCGAAGATAGAGCTTGACCCGAAAAACCTGTTTCCGTTTCCTCTGGATCAATTTCAGCTCCAAGCGATCGCAGCGCTGAATGCGAATCGTTCGGTGGTTGTCTGTTCCCCCACAGGTTCCGGAAAAACGTTGATTGGTGAGTACACGATTTACCGCGCATTGTCAAGAGGAGGGCGAGTTTTTTATACCACTCCCTTGAAAGCACTCTCCAACCAAAAGCTACGAGATTTTCGCGCCACGTTTGGTGACCAAAATGTGGGTCTGGTTACGGGCGATGTTTCCATCAATCGGGACGCGCCAATTTTGGTGATGACCACGGAAATTTTCCGCAATATGCTTTACGGCACACCGATTGGGGAAATTGGTACGTCTGTCGAAGGTGTTGAAGCGGTGGTCTTGGATGAGTGCCACTACATGAATGACCGACAACGGGGTACGGTTTGGGAGGAGTCGATTATTTATTGTCCCCCAACAATTCAGCTTGTTGCCCTATCGGCTACGGTGGCGAATTCCGATCAGCTGACGGACTGGTTGAACTTGGTTCATGGCGCAACAGAGCGGATTTATTCCGACTTTCGACCGGTTCCCTTACAATTGAGCTTTGCCAACCCAAAGGGTATTTTCCCCCTGCTGGACTCTAGCCAAACGAAATTAAATCCTCGCCTCAAATCTAAAGGAAATAAAGGGAGAGGACGGGGGGGACGCCCAGAGAGCCCCAGTAATGCCTTTGTTCTGGCGCAACTCCAACAACGGGATATGTTACCGGCGATTTATTTTATCTTCTCTCGTCGCGGTTGCGATCGCTCGGTACAGGAGTTGGGAGACTTGTCCCTGGTTAATGCCAAAGAAGCGGCTGAATTGAAAAAGCGCATTGACGAATTTTTGCGCCGGAATCCGGAGGCGGGTCGCGCCGGACAAGTAGAACCCCTTTATCGTGGGATTGCTGCCCATCATGCGGGGATTTTACCAGCTTGGAAGGGGTTTGTGGAGGAGTTATTCCAATTAGGGCTGGTTAAGGTGGTGTTTGCCACTGAAACCCTAGCCGCAGGAATTAATATGCCCGCTCGCACCACCGTGATTTCTACCCTCTCGAAACGAACCGATCTTGGACACCGACTGCTGACGCCATCGGAATTTCTACAAATGGCAGGTCGAGCCGGACGGCGGGGGATGGATGCAACGGGTTATGTGGTCACATTGCAAACACCTTTTGAAGGGGCAAAGGAAGCGGCGTACCTAGCTACGAGTAAGGCTGACCCATTAGTCAGCCAGTTTACTCCGACCTATGGCATGGTGCTGAATTTACTCCAAACTCACAGCCTTGCTGAGGCGAAGGAGTTGATCGAACGCAGTTTCGCTCAATACTTGGCGACACTGTACCTCCAACCCCAGCAACAAGCGATTACCGAGTTAACCACAGAACTGGCAAAATTAGATATTCAACTGGCGCCCGTTGATCTAAGTGCCCTGGGGCGGTACGAAAAGCTGAAGGAACGGCTTAAAGAAGAACGGCGATTACTTAAAACCCTACAACGACAAGCCGAGGCGGTACAAGCAGCAGAAATTGCCCAAATTATACCCGAAGCTCCCTTGGGTACTCTACTTTCACTCAAGGGCAAGTACATTCCGGTTTCTGAACCAATTCCGGCTCTATTGGTGGCGAAGGAAAAAGGGCGGGGACAGTCACCCTATTTAGTCTGCTTAAGTGCAGATAATCGCTGGTATGTGGCAACAACAGCCGATTTGGTTGGGGTACATGGGTGGTTAGATATGATTGATTTGAGTGTTCTCAACCCACCCGCTGAACTCACACTCAAGCCCGGTCAACTTAGGCGGGGTACACCAGAAACTGAGGCTTCAGCGGCTCAAATTCCCACCGATATAGAACTCATAGTCGCACCCGAAGTGGAGGCGCAGCAGCAGGGGGTAGATGCGGTAAAAGCCCAACTCGAAGATCATCCAGTGCGACAATGGGGTAATCCGTCTCAATTAATCAAGCGCCATAAACGCCGCCTAGCCCTACAAGAGGAAATTAATGAGCGTCAAGCTTTGTACCGAGAAAACCAAGCCCAGCACTGGCAAGAATTTCTTAACCTGATTGAAGTTTTAAGGGCGTTTGGCTGTCTGGAGGAAGTAACACCCACACCAGTAGGACAAGCGGCGGCGGCGATTCGCGGGGATAACGAACTGTGGCTGGGGTTAGCCTTGATGTCCGGTGCGTTTGATCCGTTAGATCCTCACCACTTAGCCGCCTGCGCCTGCGCTTTGGTGACGGAAACACCGCGTCCGGATAGCTGGACAAATTATCCCCCCTCAGAACCTGTACTGGTGGCATTAGATAGTTTAAGACAAACTCGCCATCAGTTGTTTCGAGTACAACGTCGCTATCAGGTGGCTCTGCCGATTTGGTTAGAACGGGATTTAATTGGGTTAGTTGAGCAATGGGCTTTGGGTGTGGAATGGACACAGCTTTGTGAGGATACCAGTTTAGATGAAGGGGATATTGTCAGATTGTTGCGCCGTACTGTCGATTTTTTATCTCAAATTCCCCATGTGCCATTCCTATCGGATGCCTTAAAACGGAATGCTATTCGAGGGATTCAGTTATTGGATCGCTTCCCGGTTAATGAATTGGTTTAGTTTATCATTTGTCATTGGTTCAGGGTTCACTGATAATTGATCACGGGTCACTGCTCAAAAAACCCGCTTCCCTAAATGTAAATCAAGCTTATGAAGAAATGGGTTGTTGGCACTGCGATCGCGGCAACAATCAATACCCTGCTAGGATTACCCGGAGCGTTAGCTCAAACGGTAAACTTGGGGGTGGTAAAAAGTCCTGATAATCAAGCCGATTGGTCAGATATTACCAGTCGCTTGCAGTCAACGGGTGTGGATTACTGTGTTATTGATTTGACCCAGGTTGCTCAACTTTCTAATCTGGAAAATACTCAACTCCTATTTTTACCCAATATTGAACGCCTCGAACCCGAACACCTAGCAACTGTGCAAGAGTGGATGCGTCAAGGGGGGCGGATCATTGTCAGTGGTCCTGCGGGCATTTTATCTCAACCTGAGGTTCGCAATCGCTTGCGATCGCTCTTGGGTGCCTATTGGGGATTTGGTCTGAGTACACCGTCTAAATTGGAACGATTATCAGTGTCTTCGCCAAGGTGGATACCCAATGCGGGATTGATGGAAGAGTTGCAAGGGGGTGTGGTGATTCCCGCCAGTTTGGAGGCTCAAACGGCGGCTGTATGGAATCAGCCGGAAAATCCCCCCGCCGTGGTAACGACGGATCAATCGATTTTTTTGGGCTGGCGCTGGGGAGTGGATGGGGAAGCCGCCGCACAGACGGATGTGGTTTGGCTGCAAGCGGCGCTGAGTCGTTATAATATTACGCCGACGCCTGGAAAGATGCCGAATTCATCCCCACCGAATTGTGTTAAAAGTCAATCCTTGGCGGCGACTCCTGTACCCGCAATCAGTCGAGATCCAAAACGCCAAGATAACCTCTCCGCCAGCAATCCGACTCCTGTTCCCAGCGAAGGCGATCGCTTAGTGCTTCCCGCCCAAACTCCGGGCAATAATCGGGGTATCCTGACTCCCAATGAAGTTACGGCGATGAGTCGGGAGTTGCAAAACTTAATGGGTCGGGTGGAAAGTACATTATTAACGGCTAATGCTCACAATAGTGAGGTTGGCTTGCTCACTCAAGAGAGTATCGAGTCATTAGAGGGGGTGAGTGCCAAAGAAGCCGAACATGAGACTCAACGGAATTCCCATCCAAATCGAACCACGGTTTCGGCATTAGCCCAAGCGAGAATTGGGTTACAAAACTTTCTGGGTGCGGTTGAGCAACAGGACTATACGGCGGCGCGACAACAATGGATTAATGCCCGACGGCTTCTCTGGGATAATTATCCCATGGCTCGTCAACTTGCCCAACCGGAAATTCGGGCAATTTGGTTAGATCGAGGGACAATTGTCAAGGCAAAGACTAAACAGGATTTAGTTAAACTCTTCGACCAATTGGCAAAGGCGGGATTTAATACCGTTTTCTTTGAAACTGTTAATGCTAGTTATCCGATTTACCCCAGTCAGGTGGCTCCTGAACAAAACCCTCTGGTACGCGGCTGGGACCCTTTAGAAGCCGCCGTGGACTTGGCTCATGAACGGGGGATGGAGTTACACGCTTGGGTGTGGATTTTTGCGGCGGCGAATCAGCGTCACAATGCTCTATTGAATCAGCCACCTGATTATCCGGGTCCAGTTTTATCGGCTCATCCCGATTGGGCGATTTTTGATAAGCAGGGACGTTTGTTTGATCAGAATACGAGAAAGGCATTTTTTGATCCCGCAAACCCAGAGGTGCGGGATTATTTAATGGCGCTGCTCGAAGAAATTGCCAACCGCTATGACGTAGATGGGATTCAACTGGATTATATTCGTTATCCGTTTCAAGATCCGAGAGTGAATCAGACTTATGGGTATGGGGTGGCGGCGCGTCAGCAGTTTAAGGAACGGACAGGGGTTGATCCGATTGAAGTGTATCCTAGCTCGCGCCAATTATGGCAACAATGGACAGACTTTCGTATCCGCCAAGTGGACAGCTTTGTCGCATCGGTATCGGCGCGTCTGCGCGAGCAACGTCCTGATTTGATTCTATCGGCTGCTGTATTTGCCCTCCCCCTAGGGGAGCGTCAGCAACGATTGCAGCAAAACTGGGAAGAATGGGCTGTTCAGGGGTATATTGATCTGGTTGTACCGATGACCTATGCTTTGGATACCGAAGGGTTGCACAGTCTCGCCCAACCGTTACTCACGGAATCAACACTTAACGAAGCGTTACTGATTCCAGGAATTCGTTTGCTGAATTTACCCGATGTTGTAGCAGTTGACCAAATCCAACTGCTGCGGGATTTACCCGCCGGGGGGTATGCTGTGTTTGCGGTTGAGAATCTTAACGATAATTTACATCGTATTTTCCAACAGACTCAGGGTCAGCCTGAGTCCACCTCAACCGAGCCAATTCCTTACCGTCAGCCGTTCCCAGTCGCCATGACTCGATTTGCCGCACTGCAACGGGAATGGAACTTTTTGGTCACGAATGAGCAAATCGCCATTCATCAAGACGCCTTTACTGAATGGGTGGCTCAAACAGAAAAGCTGAATCAGGCGCTCAATCAACTCGCCATGGAACCCTCACAACAACATTGGCAAAACGCCAAAGCCGCCCTCGCCGCGTTCCGATCTCAATTCCCCCAATGGATGCAGCAGCAAGGGATGCGCCACCCTTATCAAGTTCAGGTGTGGGATAATCGGCTGGCAACAATTGAACGGTTATTGAATTATGGGGGACGAACCACTTTGCCGGAAAATTCGTCGGATGCGATTAAACGTTAATAAGTGAAACTATTTGCCGACATTTGGCTTAAGAGCATGATAGTTTGTGTAAGGTAAACTATTTTGGGCAGCTAAGGCGCTCCCTATGGGTCTAGCAAGAATTAAGGTTCAGAATAGTGGTCTCCCGCATCAGTCTCAACTTGGGACACAAGTTTGATTGTTTCCCAACATCAGATCTGGGTAAGATCCCGATGGAGTCGGTTGCACAAAGGACATCTTAGGTCAACTACTCACGGTTACTTCGTTGAACCGTGAGCTTGGAAGAATCAGATTCCAGTAACAGTTGTCTACCACATGAGTTTCTAGATGGTACGCACCTCCGGATGTTTTCCTAGTTCGGAAAAACTGCAAGACCTCTGATTAGGTCGCCTTAAGAGGGGACATCTTTCTAGAAATGGCGGTAAGGAACAAGTAACTTGTATAAGGATTATCTCCTATGCAGCGAGTACCAGTAATTTCACCGGGCGGACATCCGCTAATGCCAACCATTGCATCAAGAGCTAGGCGTTGGCTCAGACAAGGAAAGGCAAAAGTTTATCCGAATGACTTGAATGTGTTTGCAATTCAACTTATATTCAACCCGTCTGGGCATGACACTCAGGACGTAGCTATTGGTATCGATCCCGGTAAACTGTTCAGCGGCGTTGGGGTTCAGAGTTATAAGGCAACCCTGCTCAAGCTGCATCTAATTCTCCCGTTCCCCAATGTCACAAAAAAGATGACAGCAAGGCGGATACTCAGGAGAGCTAGACGCGGACGAAGAATCAATCGCAAACTGCCTTATGACCAACGGTGTCATAAAGCCAAACGGTTTGATAACAGAGTCCACAAGAAACTACCTCCAAGTATTAGAGCTAATCGCCAGTTAGAACTGAGAGTAGTCAAAGAAATAGTTCGACTATTCCCTATCTCTAATATTGTTTACGAGTACATCAAAGCTCGTGGTGACAAAGGTTTTAGTCCGGTAATGGTTGGTCAAAAAGTCATGTTGAAATGGCTGGAGAAGCTGGCGCCAACAACTACTCAGTACGGCTGGCAAACCTCTAATCTCAGGCAGTGGCTAAAGCTGACCAAGGAAAAAACCGACAAGTCAAAAGCTGTGGCAGAAACTCACAGCAATGATGGTGTGGCACTGGCTGCTAGTCATTTTGTTAAGTGGAAAGAATGGCATGACAAAAATGCACATGGAGGCTATTGGGATGGTCAAGTGGTTGCCACTGTAGCCCCCTTCAAGGTGATAGCTAGAGTAGGTGTTTACAGGCGTCAGCTTCACTTCGAGAATCCCGACAGCCACAAACCCAACCTTAATCAATATCGAAAACGCAAGGGTGGAACGATAACACCGTTTGGGTTTCGTTCCGGTGACTTTGTTCAAGCTGAAAAAGCGGGAAAAACCTACAGGGGTTGGGTTGGTGGATATACCCAAACAGCCAAGTCAAAAAAAGTATCAGTCTATGACCATAACTGGAAAAGAATTGGGCAATTCTCCCCCAATAAAGTTAAATTGCTCAAGCGCTCATGCCGATTATGCGTGGCTTAGGGGAAAGGTATTGGATGCCTCTATTCTTCCGGCATCTCGCTATCCCTCCTCGGTTTACGAGAGTTGAAACCGAGGAGTCCCGCGAACACGTTGAGATAACAGTAAGGGATTGGGAGAAGACTCCGAAAATAGGTTGATTGTTCACGCAGTACTTGCTCGTTCAAAGTCGAGTTTTTACCTTGATGAAGTGGTATTTGCAGTTTAATGTTTTTGTAGGTTTGCTTTCAGTTCTGACCGGAATTGGTAGCGCAACTATGGCTTTTGGTGAAACACCATCGAAGGTCACTGACTCAACCTCAAAGGAGGTAATGGCTCGCCCAGTCCGTGGTCAAGAAACGTCAAAGGTGGGTACTGTGCAGGGTAAACCTGTCAAGTCTCCTGCTTCACGGGTTAAACCGACTACATCTGTGGTGATTAAGCCTCAGTCTTTGAAAATTAAACCCACAACCTCTACATCAACATCCCTCAATCCCCCGAATCTCAAACCTCAAGCTGTCAAACCCCAAGCGCCCAAACCTGCCCGTTTGCCGATCGTAACCCTTCATGATCCTGGCGTACACAGGTCTTCAGGTTTAGAAGACTCAAATATTGTTTTACATGCAGATAGGCTAGAGGCGATTCTGTTTGATCCCATTGTTTTACCGGGGGATAGTCTTAATCCTACCCAGGATGATCCCACTGTCTTTCCCACCGCCACTATTTCTTTGTTCCGTCACCAGTTGGCTCATTTTCAGGGTGGGATGGTAGATGTAAATGATCATAGCCATTCCCAAAGACTTGTGATTAAGCCTGTCCCAAGTAATCGGGACAACCGGCAAGTGTCTATTCTTGCTGTTGAAGATTTTCTCACTCCTGATTCCCCAGAGGTAGAGTCAAAACCTGGGGATGTAGAGGAAAGGAGAATACAGGTTCTGGATAGAAGTAATTTAGAGAGTAACTTTTCACGTCAATCTGAATCAAGGACAGATGACCCCACTGTATCGGGGACTCAAATTCATCCCACTCACTTAAAACCAGAAAATCGACAGGCGGCGAGTTTAGCACCGTCTCAGATTCACCCGGCGCGTCTCCAACCGGAAAATCGGCAAGGGGTGAATCTGGGCGTTTTCCCAATTCAGCCTCTAATCGGACAATCTGAACCGTTGCAATCGACTCAACCCGAAACCGTGAATCATCAGCAACGCCGCCAACACTCATCGGTTACGGTAGAGAAACCTAAATCCACTCCCAGTAGTAACGTAGTTTGGCAACCTTTATCCTCCCAGAACCGGAATCAGTCGCCAATCGTTGAGAGTCGCCATGGAATTAGTTTGATCTCGGCGAACACTAAACAGAATGGTGACACCCCGCCTGAAGAGAATCAGATTTCAGTTCAAGAGATTAATGTCACTGGGAGTACAATTTTTGGGGAGGCTGAACTTAACCCGATTATTGAACCGTTTGAAGGACGTACTGTCACGTTGGCAGAACTCAGAAGTGTGGCGGATGGGATTTCTCAACTGTATCTGGAACGAGGCTACATTACCTCTAGGGCGGTTTTGGTGGAAGAAACCCTGAACACAGATGTGGTAGAAATTCGGGTGATTGAAGGGAGTCTGGAAGAGATTCAGGTGGAAGGAACACGACGGCTGAATCCGAGTTACGTGCGATCGCGCGTCCGATTGGGGGCGGATACACCCCTGAATACAGGCGAGTTAGAAGATCAATTGCGCTTGTTACGAGTTAATCCCTTATTTGAAAATGTGGAAGCCTCCTTGAGGGCGGGAACCGGATTGGGACAAAGTGTTCTTGTGGTGCGGGTTACTGAAGCCGATCCCTTTGAAGGAAGTGTCGGTATTGATAACTATTCCCCTCCCAGTGTAGGTTCTGAACGCTTAACTACGAATGCCCGCTATCTCAATCTAACCGGAATTGGGGATGAGATTTCGGCACAATACAACCGCACAACGGCGGGTGGTGCCCATACCTGGGATTTTAATTATCGTGCGCCAATCAATGCGATGAATGGTACGGTGCAGCTGCGAACATCGTTTAATGAAAATGAAGTGGTCGAAGAAGATTTGCAGGAACTCGGTATCCAAGGAGAATCCGATCTGTATGAAATTAACTATCGCCAACCCTTAATCCGCACACCGCGTCGAGAATTTGCTTTATCCTTAGGATTTACCCATCAAGATGGTCAGACATTTATTTTTGACGGAATACCGCAAGGGTTTGGGTTTGGACCCGATGAAGATGGTGTTAGTCGCACCAGTGTATTTAAGTTTGGACAAGAATACACCCTACGTCAAACCTCTGGGGCGTGGGCATTTCGTTCCCTATTTAGTTTTGGCACTGGCTTGTTTGATGCTACAGAAAATTCCGATCCTGATCAGGCTAATTGCCCCCCTGAGGGGGATTGCCCCGATGGTCAATTTGTTAGTTGGTTGGCTCAAATCCAGCGGGTGCAAATTCTGAATCCGGATAACTTTTTAATTATTCAAGCGGATCTCCAGTTAGCCTTTGATAGTTTATTGCCAGCTCAACAATTTGTCATTGGTGGCGGTCAATCGGTACGAGGATATCGGCAAAATGTGCGGGCGGGAGACAATGGATTTCGCATTTCCGTAGAAGATCGGATTACGTTAGAACGGGATGAATCGGGTATTGCCACATTTGTCTTAGCACCATTTTTTGATGTCGGTTATGTTTGGAATCGAGGGACGAATCCGAATGAATTATTAGACCAGACATTTATTGCTGGGTTAGGGTTAGGTATATTGTGGGAACCTTTGCCTAATTTAAACCTGCGGCTCGATTATGGTTTGCCCTTGGTTGATTTAGAGGATCGCGGGGCAAATGCTCAGGAGGAGGGCTTTTATTTTAGTGTGAATTACAATTTCTAACTGGGCGGCACAAGTAGGGGTTTGGTAACCAAACCCCTACGGCGGTTGCTATATCCTTCAAGATTCTCCAGATTCATCAACAACAAACCAATCTTCATCTAGGGCTTGTTCTAGAGAAATGTAAGCATCCTTGGGCAGTGAAAACAGCTTAGAAACCGACTTAATCGCCACAGGATATGCTTTAGCATACATCGCGTCTAGTTCCGGTTTTAAGCTGGGACTGTCTTCTAAACGCTGTTGAATTTGAGCGCGAAAATTGACAATTTCAGCAGCCATAAGATTTCCTGAATACTCTTTCTCGGCTTCCCAATAGGATAATTTTAACAGATGTTCTAATAAACGGGTTAAAAGACTTAATACAGCTCGTCTCTCACTTTTACCCATACTTTCTAATTCTTCTATCAAATTATTCCAATCAACCTGATTAAAATTACGTTCTCGTAATTGGTTAATCGTTTCTTGAATCCATTGATAATAGTCTGTTTTATATCGCGTTTTTGACATGGTATTCTTCTCCTATCAGTTTATCTCATATTTAATATAAGTAATAATTCTCTGTCGCTGCACTAGATCCCCGACTTCTAAAGTCGGGGATCTAAATTAATCTCGCGGTAAATTCGCATCCAAAGATGCAATCGGTTGGGTGTGAGATTGAGCTTGGATCACCGAAGAGTGCAGCATGGACGTATTTGTCACTGAATTATTGGCGAGGGTAAATAGGGGATTAGACAAAATTCCCGCCAGAGAGGTGACAACAACAGAAAGAACTAAACCCACTTGTAATGGACGCATTCCGGGTAAATTCCAGCGAATTTCCGGATAATTTTTCACCGCGTCGGACATTTCTTGGGGTTCTTTAACCACCATCATTTTGAGGACGCGGATGTAGTAGTAAATGGAAACTACAGTGGTAATTAGACCTAGCAAAACTAAGCCATACAATCCGGCTTGCCAGCCTGCCCAAAACAGGTAAATTTTACCGAAGAATCCCGCTAAAGGTGGAATTCCGCCTAAGGACAGTAAACAAATACTTAATCCTAATGTCAGCAGGGGATCTTTCTGATACAATCCCGCATATTCGCTGATTTGATCGGTACCGGTTCGCAGGGTAAACAGAATCACGCAAGCAAAACCACCTAGGTTCATGAACAAATAAACCAGCAGATAGAAAATCATACTGGCGTAGCCTGCATCCGTTCCCGCAATTAAGCCAATCATGACAAAGCCAGCTTGGGCAATGGATGAATAGGCAAGTAGGCGTTTCATGCTGGTTTGGGTGAGGGCTACCACATTCCCTAACACCAGACTTAAGATAGCCAGGGCGGTGAAGACAAAGTGCCATTGTTCGCTAACCAGAGGAAACGCGGTTACCAGTAAGCGGATGGCGAGGGCGAAGCCTGCGGCTTTAGAACCGACAGACAAGAAGGCGACAACCGGAGTCGGAGAACCTTCGTATACGTCAGGGGTCCACTGGTGAAACGGAACCGCCGAAATTTTAAAGGCAATTCCCGCGATCGCAAACACTAAAGCAATTAAAATACCCAAGGATGGGGTAGATTCTAAACTAGCAATCCCGGTGGCGATTCCATTTAAGGTAGTTTCGCCGCCAGATAAGCCGTATAGCAAGGATAAGCCATACAGAAACACCCCAGAACTCGACGCCCCAATCAGCAGGTATTTCAGCGCCGCTTCATTGGAACGAGGATCACGCTTCATGTATCCCGTCAACAGGTACGACGAGATACTCAGCGTTTCTAGGGAAATAAAGATGGTAACCAGTTCATTCGCACCACTGAGACACATCGCCCCCAAGGTAGCGGTAAGTAAAATGCCGATAAACTCAGCTAACGAGGTACCCGACTGCTGCACATAGCGAATCGACAGCAAAATCGTTACCGCCGTCGATAAAGCGATGATACCGCGAAAGGCGATACTCATGGCATCCCCATTAAACCCGCCAAAAAAAGCTAGAGGTTGGGCAACATCCCAGCGATAGTACAGGGCGACTATGGAAACCAGTAGTCCACCAATGGCGACGTAAGGCAGGGTATTAGCAGAACGTTTACCCGCAATCAGATCAATGCCTAAAACCAGTAACAGGGTAATCACGACGATTCCCTCTGGCAGAATCAGTCCAGCGTTAAGCTGGGCAACAATAGTAGCAAAATCCATTATGGTCTATGGTTAGGGTCCTATCCAGAGAGTAACGTTCTGATCATATCGGTGATTGGCACTGATTGTAGAGACGTTGCATGCAACGTCTCTACCCAACCAAGATTGAACGCCACAGCCAAAGGAATCCGAATCAGATGTCGGTTAATCCTTTTGCTTGGAATTTTTGCGCCCTCTAGAATGCTGTCGCTTCAGCAATCCGCCAATGCCGAGGGCTGTCGCTGAACCCAAAATAGTCAGAGGTTCGGGTACGGGTTCATAAGCAATATTATCAACGGCACCACTGCCAGGGAGAAATACATCTAAGCGCTGAACCAAGGTGTTATTGAAACCGGTTACGCTTTGAGTTTCGTTGTTACCTGCACCCTGAACTGAAAATTGCTGGACTTGCTGAGTTCCCGCCGCATCAGCATAAGTTGTGATCGTAACATTGTTGCTTTCATCGATGTCTAGAAGTCCAAACTGTTCTAGACGAACTAGGCGATTAAAGTTAAAGGTGATCGTACCACCAAAGCGGGAATCATCCGGGTCAGCGGAGTTATTATCTTCACTAATAATTAGGGCATTCCCAAAGTTAAAGTCTGGAGAGGGGAAGAATAAGTCATCATCTTCACCTGAACAATTACTCGCTGGTCCCCCATCGCAGAAGGTATCAAAAATCATCAGTTCGCGAGGGTTTCCACCAGTGTTTCCCTGACCTGACACAGAGAGTGTAGCCGCTTTTGTCGTTTCACCCGTCAGGTTTTGACCCACCTCAAATTCGGAAAAGTCAATGACTTTAATGCCAGCGGCTTTAACTGGATTCGCGTTGAGGGTGACGAGACTGAGAACGGCTCCTGCGGTAGCCAGGGTCAAGGTTTTGTTGATGGTTTGAGCTAGATTGAATTTCATGTCGATTACTCCTTAGGACTGAGAGAAGATTGAACCAAGTTTAGGCAACTTGGATTTTTATTTATTGGAGGTTTAGTTCCTTGATTTAACTGTAACTGGTTGTTTGGGGTTTTGTGGTAAACTTACGGTGAAGAAAACTGGAAATTGTGTAAAGCGTTGATAAAACTAAGTTAGTTTTTTTCATGGGTCATCTGTCCTTGTGCCTTATTTTTAACTGTCACATCTATGGTATGAATGGTTTGGGTAGCCCGACTACAATAAGAAGCAAGATTGAATTTAATGTCGATTATTTCAATGCTTTGGGGATGAGTAAATTCAGTCACCAGAGCTTCTTTATTGATGTAACTATTTCTGAAGCCTAACCTGATTTACAGGGATTTGTGGTGAAGCTAACGTGAATAAAGGTAGGAGTGGTGTAAAGTCTTGACCCGAATCAGTAGAGACAGGATATGTCGCGTCTATACAGGCGATGGATAATCGGCTTGTGCCATCTGATCAACTGTCATAACTGTATGAATAGTGACTGGGACTGTCCCACTACAATAAGAAGCAAGATTTAATTTTAATGTCGATTATTCCAAGGCTTTGGGGATGAGTTACTCTAGTCCCCAGAGTCTATTTATTAGTGGAATTATTCCTGAAGCGTAACCTAATTGACGGGGATTTGTGGTGAAGCTGTTGTGAATAAAGCTGAGAGTTGTGTAAAGGTTTAATTAAGAATCCGTAGGGACGCAATTTTTTGCATGGGGGGGAGAAAGGGGAGAGAGGTGCAAGGAATTTGTAGGGTGGGTTAGGCGGAAACTCAATCAAAACCAGTAACCGTTGAATGAACTACCCGCCGTAACCCACCAAAAATCATGGGGGTACTTGCTTGTCACCCCTTCAGCGTTCCGCCGGAACGTCTCTACCAAATGATGTGTCCTAACCGCTATGGCGGTTGCTATACGAACCCTGTTCGGGTAAAAATTCAGGGGATAAGATCTCAGTTAGGGTATAAGGACAAGTTTCCGGAAATGAGGATAATCCAGTTTCTTTTTCGGCGCTAAGAGTAGCGAGGGGGTAGGTTTTTTCGAGGGCATTATCGAGACTGGATTTGAGACTGGGGTTTTCTTGGAATAGCTTCTCTAAGCGAAGACGTTGCTCTTTAATGGTTAATTGCCAACTACGAGAGCGCAGATTAGGTTGAAATTGCCATTTGAGTAAATGCATAACCAATAGTTCTAATCGGCTTTCGAGTTGTCGCTTTTCACTACGTCCCATGTCTTCTATTTCTTCAGCAATGTTTTGCCAGTCTATTTGATGGATTTTTCCAGTTCTTAGTAGGTTTGCTTGTTCTTGCGTCCAAGCATAAAAGTCATTTTCGTAGGATATTGAAGTCATGGCTTATATTGCCTGATTGATTGCCTGTTAATTTATAATATATTAATTCGCAAAAAAAATGACAATAAAAACATTGTTTTATCCCCTAAGCTCTTACCCGTACAGGGGCAGGTTTAGTTAGATTATCAGCGTATGCCATAAGTTATAGCAACCGCCATGGCTGTTAGGACACATCATTTATGTAGAGACGCGCCATGGCGCGTCTCTACAATGGTGCCGAACGTCCTAATCGATGTGTCTATTGCTATATCTGTAAAACCCGCCCAGACAAAACAATCTACCCTTTCACACCACTCCCACTATCATTAGGTACGATATACCGCTGCATCAGAATAAAAAATAGTAAAACCGGGGCAATAGAAATAACTGAACCGGCGGCAATTAAACGCCAATCGAGGGAAAAGGTTCCAGCTAATCTAGCAACGCCTAATGGTAAGGTATAATATTCAGGTCGATCCAGAACGATTAGGGGCCAGAGAAAGTCACTCCATGAGCCAATAAAGACAAAGATAGCCAAGGTAACTAACGCCGGACGAACGGCTGGAATCATCACATGCCACCACAATCCTAACTCCGAACAGCCATCCATCCTAGCCGCTTCTTCGAGTTCTTTGGGAACACCTTGAAAGGCTTGGCGTAATAAGAAAATGCCAAAGGCTGAGGCTAAGTTGGGGAAAATGATGCCTAAATAACTATTCCGTAAGCCAAGCTGCACCATCAAAATGTAGAGGGGAATCATCACGATTTGGAAGGGAATCATAATCGTGGAAACGACAATCGCAAAAATGATATCACGTCCGCGAAAATTGAGTCGGGCTAAGGGATAAGCCGCCAGAGAACAAAAGAGGAGATTTAACGTAACAGTGAGAATAGCAACAATGCCGCTATTCCAGAGATATTGACCAAAGGGATTCGTTTTCCAGACTTTGATATAGTTTTCAATTGTCGGTTGACTCGGCAACAGTTGAGGTGGAAAGGCAAAGATATTCTCTGTGGAAGACTTCAATGATGTGCTAATTAACCAGAAGAGGGGAAACAGCATCACCAACGCGATCGCACTCAAGAGAATATACGTCCAAATCCTTTGCCAAATCTGTTTTCCCGGCGTTTTACTCATCGTATTTTTGCTGTAGGGGGAGGACAATGAATCTTTAAGGCGGTGCGTTACGCTTTGCTAACGCACCCTACCAAAAATCGTTATTCCTGTTTCCGTACAAACCCCATTTAAAGGTTGGTCCCACTCATCGATAGGGAGTTGGGGCAAGAACGCAAAATCAAAGATAATTCCTATGGTAGGCTTAGATATCCATTCCTCCGAACTCAGCAGGCGATCATAAAATCCACCCCCATAGCCTAAACGATAGCCTCGGCGATCGCACGCTACCCCTGGCACTAAGATTAAATCCACGTCATCAGGCTCTAAGGTAGGGGAATTGGCATGGGGTTCAAAAATACCATAAGCCCCGGTTTGTAGGGCTTCTCCGCACTTCCAGCTATGCCAGAGAAGAGATTTGCCGACACACCGAGGGAATCCCCAACATTGTTGGGTATCGGTAAACAGGGGATGGAGATCAGGTTCTTGGCGAAAACTAAAATAAGCCAGGATCGTTTTTGCCTGAGTGAATAGGGATGAAGACTGAAGCTGGGTAAATACGCGATCGCTCTTTTCTCGCCAGTCATCCTTTGTCATGGCTTGTCGCTGTTTCAGCAGTCGCTGACGTAATTGTTTTTTGTCATTCGTCATTTGTCATTTGTCATGGAATAGGGAAATGTAGAGGAATGGCAATGATTTAAGCTTAATGGCACTGAAAATTTGCATTTTTGGATCACCGAAACCCTCGATATACCGTAGGGTGGGCATTGCCCACCAGCCAAAATTTCAGTACCATTTGAGTATAGAGGCTGTTTTTTTTGAGCAGTTATTGGTGACAAGCAAGGGCGGGTTTTGTTGAGCAGTTACTGGTGAGATAGGGCGGGTTTTGTGGTTCATTTATTTCTGAATAGCTGACTTTAGTTCCTAAACCCGCCCCTACAATTGATTTGCTGTAAGCTTGCCAAGCTAACTCTAGGGTTGCCATTTCACTCCAAAAATCATTGGTATTTCGCAATGCTAATAATCGTGAGGCGCATTCATCCCGGCTGATGACACTGCACGCCCAGGTTACCAGAGTTTCAAAGTTCGCCGATTGTCCTGTGGGGTAACTCCAACGTGTTCCAAATTTAGCTATTTCCCCATTGGGATAGTACCAGCGAGAGGCGACTTTTGCCGTTTGTCCATTGGGATACTTCCAAATCGCGCCGAATTTCGCTGTTTGTCCGTTGGGATAATTCCAATTGTCACCAATTTTCGCCCGTTGTCCATTCGGGTATTCAATAATTGCCCTTCCCCTGGTATTTGCTAATCCACAGGCGAATTGTTGCTGACTCTCTACTAATCGCACCAGATTGCTATTTCCTGGAGACATTCGCGCCAGTCGCGTCATAATCGTCAAATCGAGACATTCCTGGGTAGCGGTTGGGGGTGGGATAACTTCCACCGCCGAAGGTTGAGCGGTATTACAGTATTGTGCTTCTAGAGTCGCCAGGTTTGCGTCGTCTAAGCCTTGCTGAATGGCGAGACGGCGTACCTGACGAATTTGGCTGCATTGAGTAGGCGTAGCTTCAGCGCGATCGCTCCTTGTGCCAAGAGCCAGTAGGGACGACAGTAATAGTACCACACGAATCGCCAGTTTCATCTTTCTTCCCCCGTTATACCCGTAGGGTTAAGGTCAAAAAGCTATCAGTAATATAAACTTTCCCCACTATTTTCCTTTAATGATATCATAGTTCTCGGCAAACCATTGATAGGTTAATTCTAGACCTTGCTTTAAGGATATTTTAGGCTGCCAACCAGCGGCATTAATTTTCGAGGTATCCAAAAGTTTACGCGGTGTACCATCAGGTTTAGAGGAATCAAATTTTAACTCACCCTCGTAACCAATCACCGCTTTAATTAACAGCGCCAATTCTTTGATAGAAACCTCTTCCCCTGTACCGACATTCACGAATTGGATTTCGTTATAGTGATCCATCAGAAAAACTAAAGCATCAGCTAAGTCATCGACATATAAAAACTCCCGCAGCGGCGAACCCGTTCCCCAAATTTCCACAGCCTCAGCCTTGTTAATTTTAGCTTCATGGGTTTTTCGCAACAGGGCGGGGAGAACGTGGGAATTTGCTAAATCGAAATTATCATTTAGACCATAGAGATTTGTGGGCATAGCGGAGATGAAATTCACGCCATATTGCCGACAATAATTCTCACAAAGTTTCAGTCCGGCAATTTTCGCGATCGCGTAGGGTTCATTCGTCGGTTCAAGATACCCCGTCAGTAGGTGTTCTTCCTTCATCGGCTGGGGACATAATTTGGGATAGATACAAGATGAGCCGAGAAACAGCAGTTTTTTTACACCGAACAAATAAGCGCTATGAATAACATTAGACTCAATCATTAAGTTCTCATAGAGAAATTCAGCGCGGTAGGTGTTGTTGGCATTAATCCCTCCCACTTTTGCCGCCGCGATAAAAACGTAATCTGGGCGTTCAGCGGCAAAGAAATCCTCTACGGCTTGCTGTCGTCTTAAGTCCAACTCTTGACTATTTTTCAGGATAAGATTGGTATAACCCTTGTCGCGTAAGGATCTGACAATGGCACTACCCACCAAGCCGCGATGACCTGCTACGTAAATTTTTGAATCGTTGTTCATGATAATATTAGATACATGAAAACACTGAATAAACGGTAATTTAAGGGCGGATATTAGGGTTACGTTATTGTTTACCGTCTCCTGTAAATCACTCGCATCCGCCCTTACGAATGCGTACCTTTTGAATTTCCCTCAATCAATAGGTGCGTGATCTGGGGAATGTTCGTAAGTATTTTCCTTATGTTTTTCAAACAGTTTAGCCCCTTCACCATTAGACGATGACTGTCCGAAAGTTCGCAAATCGGCTTCTACCATTAATGCGACTAACTGTTCAAAGGATAAAGACGGTTGCCAACCCAACTTTTGCCTTGCTTTTGCCGGATCACCAATCAGTAACTCCACTTCCGCTGGGCGCAGATAGCGGGGGTCAAACTCCACATAGTCTTGCCAATCTAAATTTACACAGTTAAAGGCAATATCCAGAAATTCGCGAATCGAGTGAGTTTCACCTGTAGCGACGACGTAATCGTCGGGTTCCTTTTGTTGCAGCATCAGCCACATGGCTTTAACATAATCTTTGGCATAGCCCCAATCTCGCTTCGCATCTAGATTTCCTAGATAGATTTTTTTCTGCTGTCCAGTCACAATTCGCGAGAGCGCACGAGTAATCTTACGGGTGACAAATGTTTCTCCCCGACGCGGCGATTCGTGATTAAACAAGATACCATTGCAGGCAAAAATCCCATAGGATTCGCGATAATTCACTGTTTGCCAATGGGAATATACTTTGGCACAAGCATAAGGACTGCGGGGATAAAATGGGGTAGTTTCCTTTTGGGGAACTTCCTGGACTTTGCCAAACATTTCCGACGAACCCGCCTGATAGAAGCGTACATCAATACCCGTGCGATTGCGATAATCCCGAATGGCTTCCAACAGGCGCAGCGTTCCCATTCCCACGGCATCAACTGTATATTCCGGACAGTCAAAACTAACACGAACATGGGATTGAGCGCCCAAATTATAAATTTCTGTCGGCTTGACTTCCTCTATAATGCGGCGCAAGGTGACGCCATCAGTCAAGTCCCCGTAGTGTAGAAATAATCTGGCATTCTGATTGTGCGGATCAACGTAGATATGGTCAATGCGATCGGTGTTAAATGTGGAAGTTCGCCGGACAATTCCATGAACTTCGTAGCCTTTCTCCAGTAATAACTCGCTCAAGTAAGAACCGTCTTGACCGGTTATACCTGTAATCAGCGCTTGTTTTGGTTGCGTCATCCTTAAATCGTCCTGTGATGCGTATGGGCAACAGTGGCAGTAGGTGCTTGCCAGAAACGTGTTAACATCCCGACCCGGTTTTGGGATATAGGAAATTATTCCTTACATTACCTTAAATTTTCTAGCCTTGATCGACTTTCTCTTTAATGTATTATCTGTCTAGCCTAGCATGGGAGTCTGATTTTGCCGCCGTCGTTACGTCCGGCGGTTGGTTCATTCGGCGTACTTCGGGCAATGGTCATTGTCGATTTTGAGCCGAGAGGTTTAATTTGAGATTAATCCTCCCATGCTCCCCTAAGCTTAACTTGTCAGTAAGCCCCATTATTCTTTGGAGAAATTATTACGCCAATTGTTTTAACAATCAACCATAAGTCCAGCCAAAAATTGCAATAATTGACGTAATAAACATCGATTTGTACTCGACGTTTATAGGGAATATCATTCCGCCCTGAAACTTGCCATAGTCCGGTAATTCCTGGTCTAATTGTCAAAATTTTATCGATTTGACGCCCGTACTTATGCAGTTCCTCCGGGACTAAGGGTCGAGGTCCGACTACACTCATATCTCCTTTCAAAACGTTCCAAAATTGCGGAAACTCATCCAAGCTCGTATAGCGCAAGACTTTGCCAATTAAGGTTATTCTGGGGTCTTGCTTCAGCTTGAAATTCGCTTCAAACTCATAACGAATAGAGGTTGATTCCGTCATCATTTCTAGCAACATTTCATCCGCATTTTCCACCATGGTTCTGAATTTAATGCAGCTAAACGGTTTATAATCTTTACCGATTCGCTCCTGAACATAAAAAATAGGACCTGGTGAACTGATAGCGATTAGGATGGCTAAGAGCAGGTAAATCGGAAAAAACAACGTAAGAACCGATAGAGAAAATACGACATCGAACAGCCGCTTGGCAAAAATTCCGTCTAAGCGATATCGAGACAGACCTTTGGGTCTACTGCGTGGAGCGCGGGGATGGACACCACGCTTCACGAACGCTCGCAACGTCTTGACGGAGATAAGTTGGCTTTGGGCAGTCATCTTACTCCTTCACTTCACACCACACGTCACGATCATAAAGCCAGAAGCGGTTAGCTAAGGCAATAGCGACCAGGAAACTGGAATTTATGACTCTTTCATCGTGACAGGTGGTCTCGATAGCAGCCATCCAGAAACGTCAAGTAGCGATCGCTAAAAACAGTTGGCGCAAATTGAGCTGCGTTTAATTGTATCTGTTCGGGACTAAAAGCAGTAGCTTGTGCTTCAAAGGCTTCCACCGCCTCCATCAAAGCCCTGGGACTTTGGTCTAGAAAAAACAGACCCGTACCCTTATCCGGATGTTTCCGGATATCCCGAACGGTTTCCAAGGCGCCACCAGCACCATAGGCAATGATTGGTGTACCACAAGCTTGAGCTTCCACTAGGGCAATGCCAAAATCTTCACAGGCAGCATAAACAAATGCCTTCGCCTGTGCCATATACTCCTCAACCACGCGATCGGCACAAAAGCCCAGCACTTGTACGTTGGGTTTAGCCAGATGGCGCAGCGCCTGCAATTGAGGTCCAGAGCCAATAACAACCAAAGGATATCCCAGTTGATTGAACGCCTCCACGATTAACGTCACTTGCTTGTAACTAACCAATCGAGAAACTGTCAAGTAAAAATCTGACTTTTGAGCCAAAAAAGGAAACCGTTCAATATGAACTGGAGGATAAATCACCTGTGCCTCTCGCCTGTAGCAGCGCCAGATCCGTCGTGCTGTATGGCGGGAGTTGGCAATAAAATAATCCACGCGGTTCGCTGAGATGACATCCCATTGACGCAACCGATGCAGCAGATACCGGGTCATTGACCCAGGTAATCCTCGTCCCATAGCACTGCTGTTGAGGTAGTCAAAGGTCAAATCCCAAGCGTAGCGCATGGGTGTATGGCAGTAGCAGATGTGTAGCTGTTGGGGACGGGTGAGAACACCTTTGGCAACAGCATGGGAGGAGGAGAGGATCACATCGTAATCCCGTAAGTCTAGCTGTTCAATGGCTAAGGGCAGCAGGGGTAAATATTTCTGCACTCCCTTGCTAGCCATTGGAAAATGCTGTAGAAAGGTCGTGCCAATCTGGCGTCCAAACAAATAACTTTGGGGATTGGTTGATTCAAAATCAATCAAAGCATACAAATCAGCCTCAACGGACTTGAGGATTTCTTGAACCACCAGTTCAGAACCACCCGTTGCTTTGGGAGTCAGCCACTCATGCACCAAGGCGTACTTCAAGAATTGTTACCCCCCAATCCGTCGTTGCTTATCTTCATTCGTCTTATGTAAAGGTTTGAGAACTATTTACATCAGATTCATAAGTTATAAGTCATTCGTTTATGTAATATGACTCAGCCAATCGAGAATTAAGGAATTAACCATCTCCGGCTTCTCATCGTGAGGACAATGACCCGCCTGCGGAATGGCAAAAAACTCCACATCTTTCTCCATCTGGCGCTGCTGCTGGTAAATAGCCGCCCCATTAATCGGTGTCCAAGGGTCATTTTCTCCCCACAGAACCAGTAGAGGACGTTTTAGCTTGGGTAATAATTCTCTCGGCGCAGGACCAGGAGGACCAGTCAATACCGAAGCAAACACCTGTTGGGCGCCCGGATCACAGGAGGGTTGGTATAGTAAATCGACTAATTCTTCCGTAATCGCTTGGGGATCACAGTAAACCTGACGCAGGGTGTTGCGAATCCGGTTTTTTTGGCGAATGCGGTTAAATAAAAATGGTCCAACGGTTTTAGAACTGACCAATTTGGTAAAGGTTCCCATGACCAGCCGTAAGGGTAAATTTAACTCATCGGGACGGTGATTTAACCCCCCTGCACAGTTAATTAAAACACCACCAACGGCGATATCTGGGTCTTGGGTAACGACCATTAAACTCAATAGTGCCCCAATGGAGTTGCCAATAAATACTGTTGGTTCTTTAATCTGGGCTTCCCAGAAGTCTTTGATCTGTTCATGCCATAACTCTAAGCTGTAGTCTAAGCCCGGTTTATCTGAACCACCGAATCCTAACAGGTCAATCGCAAACACCCGATACCCTGCATCCGCCAGCACCGGGATATTCTTTCGCCAATGTCCAATGGATGCACCAAATCCGTGAATCAATAATAAGGGTTGACCTGTTCCCTTGACGGTGTATTCAATTGAGTGCCCTTGCCAAGTCCAAACGTGTTTTTCTAGTGGGTTGATCTGGATTAACGGTTCTGTAATCACGGCGCTTTGTGAAGTTTCTTTAAGTGATTTTGATCTATAATACATCTAAGTTCCACTATCCGGGCAGATTTTCCTTAAGCTGAGCGATATTTTCTGGACTTAAGGTAAGTTTTACTTCTATTTGTTGCTGCTTATCGCGCAATCTAATTACATGGTTTTCCCCCTGATAGTCACTTTCCCACTGAGGATTAGTGATTTCTATTTTTTGATAGATAACTTCCGGAATTCCCACCCGGATGACTAAATTTTTCTGAGATTGAGGATAAATATAAGCCTGAAGTTGCTGCGTGTCTAGTCCAAGTTTCCAGGGGGTTGTACTGCGTTCTTGATCCGTGTCTGGTTTTTGCCAGTAGAGTGTAATCCCGCGAACTTGTGGATTTTGCAGTTTAAATTCTTCATCAAACCGCTGCCATTCCCAGTCAATTTCCTGGACATTTCCACTGGGGGGAATTATTCGCTGTCGCCATGAAACTTTTCGGTTATTCAGGGCTGTCCAAAATTTGCTGATTTTGGCTAGGTTCGCGCCATTTTCGGGATTGTCACTATTTTGTTGCCAAATAATTTGAGGTGTCATTTGTCATTTGTCAGGGAACAGGGAACTCTTAACAGGGAATGGAGAATCAGGAATCGGGAATAAACTATTCAGGCTCATCTAAATGTTCGGCAACGGATTGATACAAGTCGAGAACGTGCTGATCTTGAAGATGATAATAGACCTTTCGACCGCGTTTATGATACCGTACTAATCGCATGGTTCGCAGGGTGCGTAATTGATGGGAGACAGCGGATTCACTCATATCCAGCGCTGCGGCGATGTCACATACGCACAGTTCTGCGATCGCGAGTAGGGAGATGATCCTCAGCCGATTTGTATCCCCTAGGGAACTGAACAACTCTGCCATGCGTTGGGCTTTTTCTGTGTTCAGCATTTTAGGCTGCAATGAACCAATCCGCTGGCTTTCAACACAATGGGGCGGATGGCAATGAGGTGTGTCTGTGTCTGGATTAGCAGAAACGTTTGCCTCTTGCGCTGATAATTGGATTGGCATGTAGTTACTATCCCTTGGCAGTGGAACGGTCTGACTTTATGGTAGCGAACTCTCCCAACCCAGTTCAGGACGATCACACAGATGGGGGAGTCGAGGCGGGTTTAGGCACACCGGTTCAAGCTAAAATGCAGCAAATGTTCATCTGTTTTCGATGTTAACTCTGTTAGGGAAGGAATATTATGGGTGACTTAGGACGCCTGTCTGTGGGAATTATTGGCGCTTCTGGCTATGGGGGCGTGCAATTGATACGCCTATTGATGGATCACCCAGGAGTGGAGGTGGTTTATTTGGGGGGAAATAGTAGTGCGGGGAAGTCCTTTTCTGAACTCTATCCTCATCTGGGTCATTGTGTGAATTTGACCATAGAGGAGATTGATTTAGATAAAATAGCCAGCCGAACTCAAGTGGTGTTTCTCTCGTTACCGAATGGTTTAGCTTGTCAGATGGCGCCGACGTTGTTGGCGAAAGGCTGTAAGGTGATTGATCTTTCGGCTGACTATCGGTTTAAAAATTTGGATACCTATAAAACCTGGTATGGGGGAGAACGCAATGACCAGGAAACCGTGGCTACAGCGGTTTATGGCTTACCGGAATTGTACCGCGATCGCATCGCTGAGGCGAAACTTGTGGGTTGTCCAGGTTGTTATGTTACCACCAGTCTCTTGGCACTTGCACCGTTGCTCAAACAAGGGTTAATTCTGCCCGATACGGCGATTATTGATGCTAAATCGGGTACATCGGGGGCGGGGCGCACGGCGAAAACCAACCTCTTACTCGCTGAAGCAGATAGTTCTGTATCGCCTTATGGAGTCACCCGTCATCGCCATACCCCGGAAATTGAGCAGATTTGTAGTAATTTAGCGGGTCATGAGGTGATGGTGCAGTTTACCCCCCATCTAATGCCGATGGTGCGGGGTCTTCTGGCTACAGTTTATGCTACCTTGCGTGACCCTGGACTGGTGCGAGAAGATTTGGCAACGATTTATAGCGCATTCTATCGCGCTTCTCCTTTTGTGCGAATATTGCCTAGTGGTACTTATCCCCAAACTAAGTGGGCGTGTGGGACGAATATGTGTTACATCAGCGTTGAAGTTGATCCGCGTACTGACCGGGTGATTGTTATGTCAGTTACTGATAACTTGATTAAAGGTCAAGCTGGTCAAGCGATTCAATGTTTGAACCTGATGATGGGTTGGCAAGAAACATTGGGATTACCTTCGTTGAGTTTTTATCCTTAGATGAGAAGCCGGGGTGCAAAGGTGCGGGGACGGGTTTTGCACTCGGTCAGGGCGGGTTTTGTACAAATGTTATTATCTCATGGCGAAACGAAAATCCCTAAACCCGCCCCTACTAGGTTCCCTCGATCGCAGCAACGGGTCAAAACTACCCCAATCTCCAGATAGAGGTTTGAGACAATTTTTTTTGCTAAGGTAGCGGACACGGAGAGTCCGAAAAATCAATCGCCCGCTAGGTCAGTAATTGCTCATAGAGGATGTGAAATTGATTTCGTGAGGGTGCTAGGAAGCTTTAACTCATTTTTTTTGCTTATATAGGGGGGTGTTTCAGATGTAGTCTGCTATGTCTTTGCGGAAAAAATTCTCCCCTTTCTGATTGGATTGAACCAGGCTTAGGTGCTTACCATGAAATTCCCGTTCCGTCAACGTTCGCAGTCATCTCCAGTAGTTCCCCCTGAACCAGAAAAGGGTTTGGGTACATTTGGGGGTGTTTATACACCGTCACTCCTGACGATTCTGGGTGTAATCATGTACCTGCGATTCGGTTGGGTTGTGGGGAATGTGGGTTTATTGGGGACGCTGATGATTGTCACCCTGTCTACGGCGATTACGTTTATTACCTCACTGTCAATTTGTGCGATCGCAACTGATCGGGTGGTGAAGGCGGGGGGCGCGTATTTCATGATTAGTCGTTCTCTGGGGATTGAAACCGGCGGCGCGGTGGGGATTCCCCTTTACTTTGCCCAGGCGATATCCGTGGCACTGTATACGATTGGTTTTGCCGAGAGTGTTGCGCTGACGTTTCCTCAATTAAATCAACGGTTGACAGCGATTGTGACAACTATCCTGGTGGCAATTCTGGCGATCGCCTCTGCCCAAATTGCGATTAAGGCACAATACTTTATTATGGCAGCGATCGCGCTGTCTTTAATTTGTTTGGTCTTTGGTCATCCCGTTGACCCGAATACTCAGATTGAACTGTGGGGGGCGAAGCCGCAAAACTCTGAACCCTTCTGGACTGTTTTTGCTGTCTTCTTTCCCGCCGTAACTGGGATTATGGCGGGGGTGAATATGTCCGGAGATTTACGCAACCCTAGCCGTTCCATTCCCATCGGTACCCTGGCGGCGGTGGGTACAGGTTATATCATTTATATGGCATTGCCCGTGATTTTAGCGATGCGGGCGGATGCTCTCACCTTAATCGAAAACCCCTTAATTATGGAGAAGATGTCTCTGTGGGGTCCTTCGGTTTTACTAGGGGTTTGGGGGGCGACGCTATCCAGTGCGATTGGTAGTATTCTCGGTGCGCCCCGGGTGATGCAGGCGCTGGCGCGGGATGGCATTTTACCTCGGTGGCTGAAGTTTCTGGGGACAGGTTCAGGATCAGAAGATGAACCCCGTATTGCGACGGTGGTTACATTGGGCTTAGTTTTAGTCGCCGTCGCCGTGGGGGATCTTAACCTCATCGCCCCGGTTTTGAGTATGTTCTTTCTCACCACCTATTTGGTGTTAAATGTAGCAGCGGGAATTGAAACCTTTTTACGTAGTCCCTCCTTTCGCCCCTCCTTCCGGGTGCATTGGTCTATATCCCTACTAGGGGCGATAGGCTGTTTATGGGTGATGTTCTTACTCAATGCCATGGCGACGTTCATGGCAGCGATTATTGTATTGAGTGTTTATATTTGGTTAGAACGGCGGGAATTAGAAAGTGCTTGGGGTGATGTGCGTCAGGGAATCTGGATGGCGCTGGTACGCACAGGAATTACTCGCCTGGATTATACCCCCGATACCAAAAACTGGCGTCCTCATATTCTGGTATTTTCTGGGGCGCCGACTCGTCGTTGGCATTTGGTCGAATTTGCCGCAAATTTAACCCACAAACGCAGCTTATTTACCGTCGCCAGTGTGATTCCTAGTGGTTCCCGTGATCCAGCCAAGCAATTGGAAATGGAAGCCACGATTCGGGAGTATTTAGAGAAGCGGGGGGTGCAAGGCTTAGCCCGTTTAATTTCCGCCCCTGATCCGTTTATTGGTGCAGAACGATTAGTGGAGGCGTATGGAATTGGTCCATTAGTTCCCAATACGATTCTGTTAGGCGATAGTGAGGAATCCACTCGTCGCGGTAGTTATTGTCAGATGATCGCCAACCTACACCAAGCCCGCCGCAATGTGGTGATATTACGGGATGTAGAGGAACGGGGATTTGGGCGGCGTCAGCGGATTGATCTGTGGTGGGGCGGTTTACAGGCAAATGGTGGTTTAATGTTAATTTTGGCGTACCTGTTGCGGACGAGTATGGAATGGCGCGGTGCGGAAATTAACCTCAAATTGGTTGTTGCTAATGCAGCCGCCGCCAAAGCGACGCGGACGAATTTGGAAGAGCTAACTCAACAACTACGGATTGGGGCGCGATCGCAAGTGATTGAGGCGAAGGGACGCCCCTTTCCCGAAATCCTGCGCCGTTCTTCCCAAAGTGCGGATTTAGTGTTCTTGGGTATGGCGAAACCCATGGATGATTACACCAGTTATTACGAACGCTTGCAAGATTTGGCGACGGGATTACCGACAACAGTATTTGTTTTAGCCGAACCCGATTTTGCCTTCTCGGAAGTGTTACAGGAAGGCGTGTAGGGGTTTGGTGACCAAACCCCTACTGAAAACCAAGACGAGTAAGCCTTTCACCTCCATCCCCTAATCCCCATCCCCCCTAACCCCCCTTTGAAAGGGGGGAATGGGATTTAATACTCGCGAGAGGGGGCATAGTTGACAAAAAAGCAATTTAATGATATGTAACAGTTTAATGATAGATGGAGTGTCGGGTGTGGAGAAGAATTGCACCCCTATATAGGACTAAATTTTCTGCGATCGCTTCCCTCTTGGGTCATGCCTCAACTCCAAACTCATCAACAGCCTCTTATATAACGAATATGACAACGGTACTGAATTTAGAGCCAATTACCACGCTGACACGGGAACAATTTTTTCAACTGTGTCAGGCGAATCCAGATGTATCGCTAGAACGTTCATCAACGGGAGAATTAATTATCGTGACACCTATCGGGGGTGAAGGTGGC
The DNA here is from genome assembly GCF_040223135.1 of Coleofasciculus sp. G3-WIS-01. Lineage (NCBI taxonomy): Bacteria > Bacillati > Cyanobacteriota > Cyanophyceae > Coleofasciculales > Coleofasciculaceae > Coleofasciculus > Coleofasciculus sp. G3-WIS-01. The sequence goes on along the minus strand of NZ_JAVJZI010000270.1, from coordinate 30,318 downwards.
AGAGGTGAGGCAAATTTGATCATTAAGGTGGGGATTTGGAATGAACAAACTCACTTAGGTGTAGTGTTTAGTTCTCAAACTGTGTTTAGTTTACCTGGAGGGGGCGATCGCTCTCCGGATGTAGCTTGGGTAGAATTAAGCCGATGGCAAGGATTGAGTCAGGAGGAACAGGAAGGATTTCCGCCAATTTGCCCGGATTTCGTGATCGAGTTGCGTTCTCGCACGGATAGATTAAAGCCACTCCAGAACAAAATGCTGGAGTATTTGGCGAGTGGATTGCGGTTAGGTTGGCTGATTAATCGTAAGGATCGGCAGGTGGAAATTTATCGCCAGGGACAAGAGGTGGAAGTGGTAAGAATGCCTGTGGTGTTGTCGGGGGAGGATGTTTTGCCCGGATTCACATTAGAGGTGAAGTGAACCAGATTGTGGGCGCATGTAGGGGTTTGGTCACCAAACCCCTATTTGGTCACCAAACCCCTATTTGGTCACCAAACCCCTATTTGGTCACTGTTTCCGATTCCCTCCCCTGACCTCGCGCCGATAGTTCCAAACCCGATACACTAAAGGCGTCAACTCTTATAGTTCGGTGCTACCTCTAATAAAATGCAACAGCCCCAGGTCGATCAACCCAACAATCCCCCGCCAGCCTTCGCCAATACCGCCTTTGATGTCATCGCCATCGCCGCATCCGCAGGAGGGCTAAAGGCGCTATCTGAGGTTTTATCCGATCTACCGACTGACTTTCCGGCGGCGGTTCTAGTCTTGCAGCATCTTGACCGCACTCACCCTTCTCTCATGGCAGAGATACTCCGCCGACGGATTTCTTTGCCGATTAAGCAGACGGAAGAAGGAGACAAGCTAAGTCCGGGACAGGTCTATATTGCCCAACCTAATTATCATGTTTTGGTAAACTCTGATGGTACCCTTTCCCTAACTCAGTCGCCCACCGTTAATTTTGTCCGTCCCTCGGCAGATTTACTGTTTGAGTCCCTGGCAAAAAGTTATCGAGATCGGGCAATCGCTGTAGTGTTGACTGGGACAGGGAAAGATGGCAAACAAGGACTACAAGCGATCGCGAAAATGGGCGGTATGGTGATTAGCCAAGATCCAGAAACGGCGGAACACTCTGGTATGCCCCGTTCTGCCATTGATACCGGGATAGTTGATTTAATTTTACCCCTATCGGAAATTGCCTCAACACTTATTCAACTGGTAAAAGAAGGCAGAGGTTAGAATATTTTAACGTTTATCAGTAATCAGTAATCAGTAATCAGTAATACCCAACGACAAATGACTAATGGCGAATGACCAAGAAAAAGAAGAAAACCGAGTTTTTGAAGCGCTACTGGAATACATAAAAGAATTGCGCGGGTTTGATTTTACCGGCTACAAACGCTCTACATTAAAGCGGCGGATAACCCGGCGAATGCACTCCCACAATATCGATAATTTTGGTGGTTATCTGGACTACATAGAAGTTAATCCCGAAGAATTTGAGCCGCTGTTCAATACAATTTTGATCAACGTTACCAAATTTTTTCGGGATACCGACGCTTGGGACTATTTGCAAGAGCAAACCCTGCCGAAACTGTTGCAGGAAAAGGATGAACAAGACCAAATCCGCGTCTGGAGTGCTGGTTGTTCCTCTGGGGAAGAAACCTACTCTATCGCCATTCTTTTGGCAGAAATTTTGGGTTTTGATCAATTTCGCCAGCGAGTCAAAATCTATGCCACGGATGTCGATGAAGAAGCCTTAAATCAAGCCCGTAGTGCTAAGTATGAACCCAAAGCTTTAGAAGATATTCCCGAGGAACAGCGACAGCGCTATTTTGAAAAAGTCGGCAATCACTATGTCTTCCGGTCTGAGGTAAGGCGTATGGTGATTTTTGGTCGTAATGATTTGGTACAAAATGCGCCAATTTCCCGACTGGATTTGCTGATTTGCCGCAACACGCTGATGTACTTTAACGGGGAAACCCAGAAAAATATTTTGGCACGTTTTCACTTTGCCCTAAATGAAAACGGCGCTCTATTTTTGGGCAAAGCGGAGATGCTGCTAAGCAGTAGCAATCTGTTTAAACCCTTGAGTTTACAGCACCGCATCTTTACCAAAGTGCCAAAGCAGAAGCTGAGCACTCGCCGGCTGCTTTTTTCCCCATCTGGGGATGAAGAGGCGAAGAGCCGTGTGTCTGACCGGGTGCGCCTGCGAGAAGCGGCATTTAACACCTCACCCATGGCTCAAGTTATTGTTGATGCCAGTGGCTACTTGGTTTTGGCAAATATGAGCGCCCGGTCGATGTTTGACATTAAACGACAAGATATTGGCAAACTGTTTCGGGATTTAGAACTTTCCTACCGTCCCCTAGAACTTCGGTCCCTCATTGATGATGTCTATCGCGATCGCAAATCGATTACGATTAGCGATGTGGTGCAGAATCAGTCAGATGAGACTCAGTACTTGGATGTGCAAATTACCCCCTTACAGGAAAACGGCAATGACAATCAGTGGCTGGGAGTGAGTATTTCTTTTAATGATGTCACTAGCTACAACCAATTACAAAATAAATATCAAACGTCCACCCAAGAACTGGAGACGGCGAATGAGGAACTTCAGTCAACTAATGAGGAATTAGAAACAATCAACGAGGAACTGCAATGCACCAACCAGGAATTAGAAACCACTAACGAGGAACTGCAATCCACCAACGAAGAACTGGAGACAATGAATGAAGAACTCGAGTCTACGAATGAAGAATGGCGGACAATGAATGAAGAATTGCGCTTGCGGACGGATGAAGTCAACCAAGCTAATTCCTTTTTAGCGTCAATTCTGGAAAGTTTTCAAACTGGGGTGATTATTGTAGACCGCGAATTTAATATTATCCGTTGGAATCAAGACGCCGATGAACTTTGGGGAGTACGCAGTGACGAGGTACAAAACAAATCCCTACTGAGTTTAGATATTGGTTTACCTGTGGATCAGTTGATCGAACCTATCCGTAAATGTTTTCAGGGCGAGGAAAATCATCAGACAATAACCGTGGATGCGATTAATCGCCGAGGTCAGTCTATTCAATGTCGGGTTACGCTTCAAAGCTTGAAAGGAGTAGAAGAAGAACAATCATACGGAACGATTATACTGATGGAAGAATTGGAGAATCAAGGAGAGGGATGAGGGGGTGATGGGGTGCAATATAGAGATGCTTCTGGCATCGCGTCTGTGTGTAGGGGATCACTTTCACGACTATCGTTTTTTGCCCGCCCCAATGTCACTAAACCCGCCCTGTCTAAATGATGAATTCCCAGATACTAATCATAAATGACTCCAAACTGCGGCGGCAAATTTTGAGTAACTTACTCACAAACGCCCTGAAATACTCACCCCACGGCGATCCCGTAGAATTTGAACTCAACAGTGAACAGTGATCGATAACTGATAACTGATATAGCAACCGCCATAGCTGTTAGGACACATCATTTATGTAGAGACGCGCTTTTGAAGCGTCTCTACAATGGTGCTGATAACTGGTAACTGATAACTGATAGGGGTACAATAAATGGGGCAGGACTAGGACTCGCGATCGGGAAAAAAACTGTAGATTTACACAAAGTCACAATTTATGTCCAGAGTAAGATTGACATTTGCACGACATTTACCCTCAACTTATCGCCCCGAAATTAAAAAAATTATTTGTAGGGGCACGACTTGTCGTGCCCCTACAAATAGTGGTACAACTATTTTGACATAGCCAGACAAACGTCAATCGTCCTAGAATCGAAAGCTGATAATTTTGAAAATGACTATAATGGGGTACAAACTCCCTGTATAGACCTCTGACTCAAACTATGATATCATGTTCATTTAAGCAGAAATCATTTTTGGCTACCTTACCAGGTTATTTGTGACCTTTTTCCATCTGCATCGAAGAGTACTAAAGGGTACAGATTAAATGAGATGTATCAATCCTGCTTTTAAACGCAATCATAAATAAAATGCTGCCTTGACCACAGATAAATCTCGATAACCTAGACGCCAGTGATGTCATGGAGAAAACAATGAATAGTAACCAATCAGTAAAAAAAAAACTGAATGTATCCTCAGACACATTAACCGAAGCCATTCGGGATCATATTCAAAAAGCTCAAGAGCGCTTAGCACAGAATCAACCTGAAGTTGACATCTTACCGGATCAATACTCAACTCAGTTGACTGAAACCATTGCTGAATTATCAACCACCCTAGAGGAATTACAAGTTGCTGTCGAAGAAATCCAAGAACGGAATCAGGAACTCGCAGCGGCGCATCAAGCCACAGAAGACGAACGCCAACGGTATCAAGAATTATTTGAATTCGCCCCAGACGGCTATGTGATCACCACCGCATCCGGTACAATTCAGGACGCCAACCACGCTGCTGCCACCCTGCTGAATATAGAACAGAGGCGTCTAATCGGCAAACCCCTCGCTGTCTTTGTTGCCGATATTAGCAAATCCACCTTTCGCACTCAATTAAACCGACTAACCAATTTATCCCCCCCCCACTTTCCCACAACTCTGCTGTACAGAGACTGGGAAGTATTCCTGCAACCGCGCCAAAGTGAACCTTTTCCGGCGGAGATTTCCATCTCTGCTGTTCTCAACCCCCAATCTGAAATTGTGGGATTTCGCTGGTTAATTCGAGACATGAGTTATCGCCATCAGGTAGAAAGCTTAAGCCGAGAATTAGAAGCAGAAAAAGAATTAAGCGAACTCAAATCACGCTTTATCCAAACCGTTTCCCACGAATTCCGCACGCCGCTAAACATGATTTACGTTTCCGCGCAACTCCTCGCCCGTTCTCACGACGGCTTGAGTGAAGAAAAATGCAATCAGTTGCTACAACGAACTGATAAAGCCGTGCGGCGGATTACTAAAATACTCGATGATGTCCTAGTCTTTAGTAAAGCCAGCGCCGACAAACTCGAATTAAGCCCCACATTAATCGACATAGAGCAATTCTGCCAAAGTGTGGTAGAAGACTATCAAGTCATAGCAGGTAGCCGTAAAACGATTCACTTTAACTGTCAAAGGAGAAATCATAGCGTTTGCCTGGATGAAAAACTCCTCTATCATATATTAGGCAACTTATTATCCAACGCGATTAACTATTCCCTACCAGACAGTACCATAGAGTTATCCTTGACCTATGAGGGTAATAATATATCCTTTCAAATTCAGGATCAAGGAATTGGCATTCCCAGAGAAGACTTATCCCACCTATTTGACCCCTTCCATCGAGCGAGAAATGTCAGCAACTTACCCGGAACCGGATTAGGACTATCAATAGTACAAAAAGCCGTCGAATTACATGGGGGGACAATAAAAGTAGAGAGTGAAGTTGGCGTCGGCACAACATTCATCGTCACCCTACCTTTAGGTTCATAGTTCGTAATTCGTAGTTCGTAGTTCGTAGTAAGGGCTTTAGCCCTATCATCGCAACGCCAAACATACCAACGCAAACCCCAAATCAAACCTCCCCCACCCCAACCCCAAAACCTGATAAAACCAAACCCAAACAAACCGAGTGTACAAACAACTAACCCTAGAATTTGCCAACAATCCTGAACCATCCCCCCAAACCATCACTCATCCCAGCGGATATTCAGGCTGGTACAGACTACACAAATACTGGGGCAAAAAACCCCACGAACCCCTCGCCCTAACCATCCAACAACTAACCCAAGAAAACGATATCATCTTAGACCCTTTCGTCGGTTCCGGCACAGCCGCCCGCGAATCCCGGGTGCGGAAACGCCGTTTCATCGGAATAGACATCAACCCCATCGCCACCGAACTCACCAAACTACTCATCTCCCCACCCGATTACCCCCTCATCCGCGATGCCTTCCTATTCCTAGAAAAAAGCCTCAAACCCCAAATCAACCAAACCTATCAACTCAAAGATGGAAGAACCGCATCCCACTATCTTTGGCAAAACAACCAATTACGCCAAATTTGGTTATCCGGCAATCGCAGCACCACCCGGTTGGTACTCCCCCCCACACCAGAAGACCTTCAACTCATCCAAACCTTTTCAACCTACAAAAGCAGAATCATTCGTCCCCCTAAATTTTTCGCCAACAGCCGCATAAACGCCTCCCCGCAACTCTCCCTATCCGACCTAATCACAGGTCGCGCCCAACATAACCTGGACTTAATCATAGACCACATTAACCAACTCCCCCAAGCCGCTCAACCCGCGATGAAGCTATGCCTAACCGCAGCATCTGGACAAATGACCAAAATGGTATTCGCCGTTACAGGCAGAGGCAAAACTAACGGGAATCGCTCAAAAAAAATAGAAGTCGGGAGTTGGGTAATTGGCTACTGGCGACCCCCATTACACTTTGAAGTAAACGTTTGGAACTGTTTCGAGCGGCGCGTTACCAAACTCTTAAACGCCATCAAAAACGGTGATCCATTACAAGGCAGCACTATCTGTGAAACTCTCGATCAATTCTATCAAAACAACGCAGAATGTAGCATTATTTGCGCCCCTTGTCAACAAGAACTAAAAAACCTGCCCAAGAAATCAATCAACCTAATTATAACCGATCCCCCACACAGCGATCGCATTCCCTACCTAGAACTCAGTGAACTGTGGAATAGCATCTTAGGAATTGAACCCAACTTTGACTCAGAAATTGTCATCTCCAATGCCAAAGAACGCGCCAAAACTGCCACCCTCTATAATCAAACCATGAGCGCCTTCTTTACCGACTGTTCCGCCATTCTACGAGACGACGGCTTCCTTGTCTTACTTTATAATGCCAGACAACAGGAACACTGGGCATTTATCAAACAACTAATAGATAGCTCAGAACCATCATCAAACCTAAACTACCTCGGACAATTCCCCTGTAACTATTCAGCCCGTTCCGTTGTCCAAGACAACAGAAAAGGGGCTCTTAAGCATGATATTGCCCTAGTTTTCGGCAACCCTAACGCTGATTTAAGTAAGATTTCGCGATTAAAAACCATTCGCGGTTGGTCAGATACTTTTCCAGGTTAGAAAGGATTAACCCAATGGATTTTGATACAGCCCAATACTGGTTTCGAGACAATCGCATCAGAGAATTATCCCAAACCAATGACGGACTACGTTTTCTTAAGCTACTTTCCTTATCGCGCCGTGAACACTTATACCAATTATTCGCATCCGCCGCTTTAACACCCCAATCCAACTCAGCACGAGATTTATGGAAAGAAGCATTCAATACCGCCTCTATTAATGACACCATTATTAATTCCACCATTCAACAAATTTACGCATCAGAGCGAGAAGCACGTCGTAAACAAGAGCCAGAACTCGTTAATCAACTCTATCGTCTCGATGTTTTTGACTGGGGTGGACTGCATCAAAATAGCCTGGAGAGAACAATTATAGACAACTACGTCAAAAAAATTCATAACTATGATCAACTCTCAAACAGTATCGAGAATGAGCTTCACTATAGTATGCGAGGTTACGTTTTATGTTCATGGTACAATCATTGGACATCAATAATAATTGAAGATATTTTTCGGGATCATGATAAAGTATTACCTGCGGTAGGCTTAATCAAAAAAATAGACTTTTTTATAAATGGTATTCCCTTTGACCTGAAGGTCACTTATTTTCCTGAAGGATACATCAAACAGTGCCGTCGTTCAGAGAACAAGCGTCCAGAACTTACACGATTGAAACAATGGGCGCGTCAGCATCAAGTCCCCTTTAGCACTAATATTCCTGACAGTCAATTGCTCTGCGACTTATGGAAAAAAGCCAGTGATTATCCGTCAGAAGACGCCCAAAGCTTGCTCTCTGAACTCAGCAATTTTCGGCAAAAACTGATTCAAGAAGCAAAGACAAATCCCGATAATCTAATCAAATGGCTTTACGAAAATCAAGGTATCCGTCGATTTGACGCCTCGAATCGCTTGTTCTTAGTTCTCATTGACCCCTCAGATTTCTTTCAATCCTGGAAATTGAAACGCGCCAAACCACTTCTCGACTCTAGAATAACAGCTTACTTAGATAAAATCTCTTCATCTCCTGGACGAACCTTACACTTCACCTGGGAAGGAAAAAACTACACAGTCATATCAGAGGCGATAATTATTACTAAACCGCCCGGATAACGTCGTTCGTAGTAAGGGATGCAAGCCCTATCATCGCAACGCCGAAACCATCAACGTAAAATATACATTAAACCTTAAGAAAGGGCGGGTTTTGCCACAAACATTATCAACAAAATTCACAATTCATACCAAATTCGCCTTTATCACCCCCTTTTTCCACGGCGATTGAAATCGCTGCTACACAAACAAAGTCCGCCTGCGCGGACTAGGTTATAACGGGGGTAGCTAACCCGGATTTGGTATCAATCCCATTACCCGCCCCGACAATTCACGGGCGGGTTTTGTACCAACTTTACCATCAACAACCAAAATTAAATCCCATTACCCGCCCCTACAATTCACCCTGCTTACCCATCAACCGTTGCACACTCACCAACGCCCGATTTAACTCATACCCCTTTCGTTCAGGATTCGCCAAATATGCCAGTTGTTCCTCCTCAATCATCTGCACATCCTGACGCACCAATCCATCCAATAACCCCTGTGCTGAACCGAATAAACTATCCTTAATCCACCGCCGAAACCAAATCGGTAACTTATGCAACCGCCAAAATGCATTTAGCGACGTAAAATGAATCAAATAAGCACGAGTTTTCTGCAAATTCACTGGACATAATAAACAGTAAATCTTAAAATCCTGTCCCAAACTTGACACCCAATGGGGATAAACATAACTCACATCCAACGGTTCCGGGTGCAAGCGGCGTAGCGCCGGAAAAAACAACTGAGAAATCGACCAAATTTTATCAATTTTATAATAACTTTTTGCCTGATAATGAGCATCCACCCGATGATCATCTTCATCGATATCCGCCAAAACCGGATCAGCCCAAGCTTGCCAATCCTGATGTAAATGCCCATGATACATATCCATCAGATTTTCAATTAGAAAGGAATAATGGGCATTACAGTCAATCGTGGAAACTGTGGCAATATAATTAAGATGCTCCCACTCTGGTATTGCCATCGGTTGTCGAATTTCCACAGAGTTATCCCCTGTAAATAGCCAAATAAACCCATCCTTTTCCTGCACAGAATAGGTGCGAATTTTACAACTCGGCAATTTTTGATGATCAGCTAAATAAGGAACAGATGCACAGTCTCCGGTTGGTTTAAACTGCCATCCGTGATAGACGCATTCCAACAAATCATCTTTAATTTTACCGTGACTTAATTTAACTTCTCGATGAGGACAGCGGTTTTCTAGGGCATGAATTTGACCTGTACTATCTCGATAAAGAACAATCTCTTGATGCCAAAGGATTACTCCTAGGGGTTGAGATTTGACTTCATCACTACGGGCGACAACATACCAATGATTTAAATTAATATCGAGTTGGCGAATATCTATATTTTTCATAATAAGTCATGGTTTAGTCGTAATTATAATTCAATTTGACAATATACTTATTTTGAAACCCTAGGAAAGAGGTTTGCGATCGCGCCCCTTACGGTCACAATAGAGGCGCTTAAGGTCTATATTCAGCAATCTTGAATGTCCTGATTCATCCCGTCGCTGAAAGCATGGGTCTTCTCAGGACTTGAAGATAAGGGAGCAGGGAAACAGAGAATTCTATAACAGGGGACGAATTTTAGCTTTGTAGGCACTTTCATCCAAACCATCACCAACATTGGCTTGTGCCGGATCAATCGCCTGCTTTAAGGCGTTAATGCGATCTCCAACGGCTGGATGGGTGCTGAGGAATGAGGGGACAGAACCCCTTTTATTCTGGAGTTTTTCCATAAAATTCACCATGGCTGATGGTGCGTAGCCCGCTTTTTTGAGGATGTCTAACCCAACCTGATCAGCCTCCAATTCATCTTCACGACTATTGGGTAACCGCAGCGCCAAGTCTACGCCTATATTGACTAAGGTACTGCGATCTAGACCGGCAGCAACGGCTACTCCCCGGGCGATCGCGCTCTGGCGCATTTGTTCAATCATGTGTTCCTCTTCGATATGCCCGATTTCATGGGCAATCACACTAGCTAGTTGAGCCTCATTGTCCGCCGCTTCAATCAAACCTGTGTTGAGATAAATAAACCCCCCTGTAGTCGCAAAGGCATTAATGCTGTCATCCTCAACAACCTGAAACGTATAGGGAATAGTAGAGCGTTGAGTTTCTTTTGCCAATCGCTGACCAATCTGATCAATATAGCGGTTGACACTGGAATTGCGATAAAGCCGGATCTGGTTTCTCACCAACTTCTGATTAATCTGCTGCCCGATCTCGACTTCCTGGCGATCAGAAATATTGGAAAGCTGGATAATCTGGACGCCTCGGAAAATTATATCGAGCCAGGGAATTGCTTGACTCACCTGAGGTGTACCCACGATCAGGCTCAACGCCAAGATCGCTGACACAAATGGATATAATAGACGACGGTGACGACGAGACCAGAAGGATAATGGATTAACCATGGTACATAAAATTAAAATAGCTACAGTTAAGGTACTCAAACAATAGACGCTACTTACAGGGTATAAGTTGCCATGACTGCTGTATCTCCCCCCCTTTTTCTCATGTCCAGCTCTTGAAAATAAAAGTGAGGCTTTCCCTTGACTATTAAAAAACACTTTCTGACACAGGGGGTTGAGGATAGGGCGACCCAAGTACATTGAGCAGGCTAGTGCTGTTAATTAGGCTAAGTGGGTTGCCCACCCCGACACTTTAGACTACAGGCGTTTGTTTCATCCCTAAGGGGGGCGCGATCGCATTTATGAAAACTTCTCAGCTTTCCACAGGTTATACTGATCTGTTGTTGCTGCCGTGGTAATTTAATCAGGACAGCATCACTGAGTCTTCTGTTGATGTTGAAACGAGAGTTAAAAAATACTAATCGTAAGGGTTTATGAGTATTTTGGATTCTAAAGGTCGTCTTTTCGGTAAAATCAGCATTCTTGATCTAGGGGCTGCCTTGGTCATTTTATTAGTGATTGTGGGAATCTTTTTCTTTCCCGGTACATCAGGTTCCGTCGCCCAACTGCCTGGAACCAGTACGACAAAACCTGTCCAAGTTGATTTGGTTGTTCGCGGGTTGAGCGTGCGTAATCCAGAAGATTTGATGGCTCAGTTTAGGGAAGAAAAGAAAACAAATATCGTCATTCGCAATCAACCCTATGGTCAGGTAGACATCCTATCGGTAAAAGAATTGCCACGGCTGCTGGTAATACCCCAACCCGATGGCTCGGCTAAAGCGCTACCTGATCCCAGATCTGACACCTTTAGCACTGATATGGTGATCACCCTCGGTGGTCAAGCCACGATTACCGATAATGGTCCGGTTCTGGGAAATAGCAAGATTAAAATTGGAACGCCTGTGGAATTAGAGGGTAAAAATTACAATTTCAATGCTAGCGTGATTCAGGTTAGGGTTGAATGAAAGGAAACAGGAAGCAGGGAACAGGATAAACCACTGTTTCTTGATTCCTGAAAATGCTTTGACAGGCAGGTTTAGCTTTAGGTAAAAATGCTCCTAAATAACTAATGACCAACTTTTAATCTCCAGTCCTTTCCTCTGAATTCAGGAGATTCAAATACTTTCGGATTAAACCAATCGTCACGGCTGGCAATTCTAGCTGAGGAGTTAATCCAACATCCTCCAGGGTTTGAAAGACTCGAATGGCTTTCGGATTAAGAGCGGCTAGTCGCTTGCCGATTTCTGGGCTGGTAAATTCGGATTTTTGTCCCCAGAGAATTGCCGTGGGAGTGTTAAGTTGAGGAATGTACAGGGATAAGTCAAAGCACAAGTCTCCTCGCACAAAGGAAAGCGCTGCATATTCAGCATTGGGTTGTTGAGCTGAGGCTAAATAAGCATCCACAATTTCTGAAGCTATTCGGCTCTTACGAGCAAATTGCCGGGTTTCTAAGAAACTGCGGATACCGCCTTCAGTGGCGACGCCAGTGCTGTAGAGGATGCGATCCAGAATAGGTGTGCTGATCAATTGGGCAAAAAAGCTGCGTGTGTAGTCTTCCCCAAAATCAGAGAGTCCTGATGGAGTGGTGAGAATCAGAGACTTAAACAGTTCAGGACGCGCGATCGCAGCTCGGATTGTCAAAGCAGCGGTTAGAGACGAGGCAATCACTGGCGTGCCTTGAGGACAGGTTTGCTCTAGGAATTCATTAATTGTCCTGATGTAGTCCTCAATCTGGTAATTGCGTTCAGGATGCTCTGAACGTCCCCAACCGATAAGATCCGGGGCGAGAACGCGATACTCACTGGCAAATGCTGGATAGACCTTTGACCACTCATACGCCGATGATCCACCCCCAAAGCCATGCAAAAACACTAACGTTGGTCGTGCTTCTGACTCAGGGGTTTCTGGGGTTTGCCACGGCATGTCATCAGCCGTGTAGTATGCCATTGTTCCTAGTGAGGTCACTAAGGAGTGCTGCTTAAAGCCATTGGGTTCAATCATATCTCCACCTTATCGCTATTACTATCATCCCTGATTCTAGGGTCGAGAGCCTCTGACTATGAGTTGATTCCCTTAATCCGGAATCCTCGGTCAAAGGTAGTCACGCTTTTCTAAAAGCGTTAAAATTACAAGTTTTGAACGGAGGGAACTTTCCTCACTATTATTTCATCGGAGGATTTTATACAAGTGGACGTTTGCACACAAAAGGGTACAAACTCATATCAGTAATCCGATAAAAAACATTTGTAGTTTTGGGTGCGACTGTTGGCAGCCAACGCCGCGAAATTCCCACGCTTGCGGTTGAGTTTAAATGCTAGGATAACCAGCCTGTAGGCGTGATTCGCTAAAAGATTGGCGATATCAAGTGGTTTTGAGGGCAGGAGATTTGAGCGGTGATTTGAACCTAAAATTTGACATTTCTTCTAGGCTGATGGAGTTATCAGCTCTTCAGTGTTTAAGCTTTCTCAATTTATTCGTTGTTTAAAAAACGTGATAACAATGCAATGTAATTTACAGTTACAGGAAATTATAGATGATAACTTCATCAAGTCGCCAGTGGCGATAGCTTCTCCTGGCTGGGATATAGCTGAATATGAGTCGAGTTTACTCGTGATAAGACCAAAAAGTGTCTGCCTTAACTTGGAAGCCTTAACCTGTTTTGAAGTTGTAGAGCATCAATTTCACCAGTTTGGAGTGACATTTAAAAACGCGATCGCTCTAAAGCCATCAAACCCAGCCTATCCTGCCCGCTCTGGTACTATTGTCCTCATGGCGGCACCCAAAAGCGGTTGGCTAGAAGCGACATTTTCGCAGCCGATTGCTTGGTTCTGCTGCTATGTCACCAGTTCCCAGCGAACGATCATGTCTGCCTACGACTCCCAGGGTAGGCTTATTGATCAAGTGATGACTCAACCGAATTTAGCTGGCTCGGATTCACCTAAGCCTCCCAATACCCAGCTTCAGATTGAGGCGCCGAATATATCTCGCATCACATTCTATGCCTTTGACGGTCAACTGACCCTTGCTGACTTGAGTTTTGAGTTTTGACCCTTTTACCCTGCTACCCTATGCAGTTTGCCCCGCTCTATCCCCTTTTATACCCAATTCTGAAAACTGCCTTTCCCCATTGCCTTTGGTCAGGTTCGCCCCAGTCACGAACCATTGCCCTCACGTTTGATGATGGTCCTCATCCCCAGTACACCCCCCAACTTCTGCAAGTTCTGGAGCGCTACGATATAAAAGCCAGTTTTTTCTGGTTAGGCACTTGCGTCAAATCAGCGCCAACCGTTGCCCGTGAGGTCTACCTCCAGGGTCACTGGATTGGATTGCACGGTTATAATCACCGCTCTTTCCCCTTGCTGACACCAGATACGCTCGCATCAAGCTTAGAAAAAACCCAAGCCGCAATTACCCAAGCTTGTGGACTCAACTGTGAGTACCTGCGGGACGTTCGCCCCCCGAATGGTTTGTTTACTCCCCAAACTCTAAAATTATTAAACAAATGGCACTACCGACCGGTGATGTGGAGTGTTGTTCCAGAAGATTGGGTTCGTCCTGGCTCTTCAGTAGTTGTCCGACGAGTCCTACAGCAAGTACGTAATGGATCGCTTATTGTCTTGCATGATGGTTACTATGGAGGAGAAGATGTTACACAAATTACAGCGACGTTAATCCCAACCCTGCTTGATCAAGGATATGACTTTGTGACCATTGATCAACTATGGCAAGTGAAAGGCGACATTATTGCTGTGAAGTAAGTTAGTGTTAACGCTATCTGTAGAGTGCCATAACCCGGAAACTTGGATTATTCCAACTATATATAGAGTTAAAGCCTAAGAAAAAGAATGAGGAATGTAGAGGCGATATGGCTTCTGAGCTGGGTAGGATGAGAGATGAGCGTGAGTATTTGACTCAAGTTGCTTTCTCCCGATAACGGACTCACTCCCATTTCCCCTATCTATATGAATCTGTATGAATAGATGGACTCCCTATCCGGTTTTCAGCTCACAGGAGATGACACAAGCGTTACGTATTGTAACCATCTCGGCAAATTTTATTCAGATTTTAAACACAAATACTCCGATTGTGTGTTAAAACAAATGTTTTACACACAATCGAGCCTTGATGACTTATGCATTACCTCTACCCCCAAAAAATTTGTTGCATATACGCCGAAGTTCGTTAACGTAGTCAAAGAAGCATAATCGTCTCCACACCGAACATTTGTACTAAGACAGGGTGATTTCATGACTATAGAGAAACTAAGGCTCTTGAAGTGTCAGCTAACTTCATTAAAATGGCTGATCCCATTTCAGCAATTTGTCCGGGACAATCCAGTCTAGCCCTAGAGTACATTAAAGAAGGATTGACAGAACGGACAGACATCAAGAGACGGTTTCAGTTTTGAGGGCTCTCCAAAGGATAACAGTAAAACTCACGACTCTATCGCTCACTTCCACCAAGCTAGGCTTAGTCCCTCAATCCATCTAGCCATGCAAATCGAGGAAAGACAATCTATAATGGTTTCATTCTTGACCAAAATTAATGGGTCTAAAGCATCCCCCTTCTAAGGGGAGTTCGGTGAGCGTCAAGCAAATATTCATTTCGCGTAAACGCTCTTAACCGAGCCAAGATTATCAGCTTTCTCTAAGTTGCCAAAAACCACGAACAAGTTTTTTGAATTAAAGCTAGAATCAAAAAGTCTCAACAGCCGCTAGGATTAAAACTTACTTGACCCGGCATTCAAATCCCTGTTGAGTTA
Organism: Coleofasciculus sp. G3-WIS-01; assembly: GCF_040223135.1. Taxonomy (NCBI): domain Bacteria; kingdom Bacillati; phylum Cyanobacteriota; class Cyanophyceae; order Coleofasciculales; family Coleofasciculaceae; genus Coleofasciculus; species Coleofasciculus sp. G3-WIS-01. The sequence continues at coordinate 14,977 of NZ_JAVJZI010000270.1, read as the reverse complement.
TAGAGGAATAAATCTAGCTTGAGTTTCTCAGGCTCAATAATTCAATAACCGATTAGAATGCAAAAGTAAGATTAAATCGCTGGCTAAATTTTTAAGTAGATTACTGGACATCTACTGGTCTTTAACTGAAGGAGCATGAGGAAAAAGGCATGACCCAGGCAAACGACGTACTTGCAACAATTTCTCAGCCTCAAAGCGGGTTGGAATTCTTGCTAGAGGATGAAGCAACTCAAGACGATATGGTGGACGTTAACTCGGAAGCCATTCAACCCGAACCGGAGGAGGAAGACGGTAAGCCAGGTAAGGTGCGTTCTACCCGTCGTCGCACACAAGCGAAAAAGAAGCACTATACCGAAGATTCAATTCGCCTCTACCTGCAAGAAATTGGTCGGATTCGCCTATTACGCGCTGATGAGGAAATTGAACTGGCGCGTAAAATTGCGGACTTGTTAGAGTTAGAACGTGTCCGCGAGCGCTTGTGTGATCAGCTCGAGCGAGAGCCAAAGGAAGGAGAATGGGCAAGTTCAGTCAACATGGAACTCCCCGCCTTTCGCAAACGCCTTTTCCTGGGTCGGCGGGCAAAAGAAAAAATGGTGCAGTCTAACCTGCGTCTAGTCGTGTCCATTGCCAAAAAATACATGAATCGGGGTCTGTCGTTTCAAGACCTAATTCAAGAAGGGTCTTTGGGACTGATTCGGGCGGCGGAAAAATTCGATCACGAGAAAGGGTACAAATTCTCAACCTACGCCACTTGGTGGATTCGCCAAGCTATCACTCGTGCTATTGCCGATCAATCTCGTACCATTCGCCTACCCGTTCACCTCTACGAAACCATCTCCCGGATCAAAAAGACCACCAAAATCCTCTCTCAAGAACTGGGTCGCAAACCCACGGAAGAAGAAATTGCTGACCGGATGGAAATGACCATCGAGAAGCTGCGATTTATTGCCAAATCTGCCCAACTTCCCATCTCCCTGGAAACGCCAATTGGTAAAGAAGAAGACTCTCGCCTGGGTGACTTCATCGAAGCTGATGGTGAAACGCCAGAAGACCAAGTATCCAAAAATCTACTGCGGGAAGACTTAGAAAGTGTCCTGGATACATTAAGCGCCCGGGAACGAGACGTTCTCCGGTTGCGCTATGGGTTAGATGATGGACGGATGAAAACTCTAGAAGAAATCGGTCAAATTTTTAACGTGACCCGCGAGCGTATTCGCCAAATAGAGGCAAAAGCTCTGCGTAAACTACGCCATCCCAATCGCAACAGTATTCTCAAGGAGTATATCCGCTAGGACTAGAGGGCGATGGGGAATATCAAGTCCGGTAGCACCGGACTTGCTGATGGGGGAAGCGGTAGAAGGTTAAGTCTCCCTTTTAAATATCTTGGCAAGAAGTTTCCCGTCATAATCTTTGATTTGATGTAGGTAGTTCACATAACGACAGCTATGATAGACGCACTCGCCCTGCAGGAGATGATATCAGATGAGTCCTCTATGTGTCAGAAAATAACCCAAAAGCTGGGGTTCATAGGTTGAACACCCAGCTATTCTTTACAAATTGATCAAGATTTGACGATGCCGTATTACATCAGCCCCCAGAAGTGTAGTACGCCTTGACCGGAAATATATTCTGTGATCAAAGCGGCAACAAAACCAATCATGGCTAGACGACCGTTCCAATTCTCAGCGTTCGCTGTAAACCCAAATTTGGCTTCCTTTTGCTGTTGACCTTCCATGGCTTAGTTGTTTTAGTTACATTGTGTAAATTAATATGTAAATTAATATAACAAATTGTTGGCAAAAGGACAAGTATTGGGTCAAAGTGACAAAAATCTCGGTAGAAAAACCCATTCTGGTTCTCAGCCAGACAACGAGCCCGGAAAAATAAATTTTATTTAAAGTTTGATTAAGAAATGGCTATCATCGCGGCTCAACTGCCAACTCGACTCGACCATTATTACCAGCAGATTCGCGTTATTATTGATCGCCAAAATCCAATTACAGGACTATTACCCGCCAGTACGGCAGTGAATGCCCATGGTGACTACACCGATGCCTGGGTTAGGGATAACGTTTACAGCATTTTGGCGGTTTGGGGATTAGCGTTAGCTTACAGCAAGCTCGACGTCGATAGTGGGCGCACCTTTGAACTAGAACAGAGTGTGGTCAAACTAATGCGGGGGCTGCTGTTTTGCATGATGCGGCAAGCCGCCAAAGTGGAACGGTTCAAAGACAGCCAATCTCTGCTAGACGCGCTGCACGCCAAGTATAATACCAGCACTGGCGATGTAGTCGTGGGGGATGATGAGTGGGGTCATTTGCAGCTAGATGCCACTTCCCTATTCCTGTTGATGCTGGCTCAGATGACGGCATCAGGGTTACACATTGTTTACACCATTGCTGAAGTGCATTTCATTCAGAATCTGGTGTATTACATTGGTCGTACCTATCGGACACCCGATTACGGGATCTGGGAACGGGGAAATAAAGTTAATCACGGTAATCCTGAATTGAACGCCAGTTCCGTCGGCATGGCAAAAGCCGCATTAGAGGCGATTAACGGGCTAGATTTATTTGGCGTGCGGGGTTCTCAAGCCTCGGTAATTCATGTCCTTCCCGATGAAATTGCGCGATCGCGGATTACGTTAGAATCTCTGTTACCACGGGAGTCAAGTTCCAAGGAAACCGATGCGGCATTGTTAAGTGTAATCGGGTTCCCCGCCTTTGCCATCGAAGACGTGGAACTGCTCGATAGAACTCGTCAAAAGATTGTCGATAAATTACAGGGACTATACGGGTGTAAGCGGTTCTTGCGGGATGGACATCAAACGGTATTAGAAAATACCACCCGCTTGCACTATGAACCCTGGGAACTGCAACAATTTGAACATATTGAATGCGAGTGGCCCCTATTTTTTACCTACTTAGCCCTGGATGGCTGGTTCCGGGGAGACGTTGAGTGGGCGCGGAATTATCTGGGGCGTTTGGATACATTGCTGGTTGAGCGAGACGGGATGCGCTTATTACCCGAAGTGTATTACGTTCCACCAGACAAAATTGAAGCTGAACGCGCTTCTCCTCATTCCCAGAATCGCAAACCCAATGAAAATTTGCCTCTTGTCTGGGCGCAGAGTTTGTATCTACTTGCCCAAATGCTTCATGACGGATTAATTACGCGGGGAGATGTTGACCCCTTAGGGCGTCATTTTTCTGTAGGGCGTCACCAAGATCCGGTGGTACAAATTGCCCTATTGGCAGAGGATGAAGCGTTACAAGCGCAACTGGCAGCTTATGGGATTGCCACACAGACCCCGACACAAGTTGATCCTACTCAAGTGCGTCAGGCAACTGACCTATCCCGATTGTATGCCCAAATTGGACGGTGTGATGCCTTAGGATTAAGCGGACGTCCGATTCGACGCCTGCGAAGTTTGACCACCTCCCGCATTTTTCGCTTCGGGAAAGAAACGATTGTGTTTTTACCCGCGTTTTTAGACCAACAACAGTTTTATTTAACCCTGGATTATCATTTCCTGGTGGCTCAAATTAAAAGTGAACTGACGTATATTCAACGCCACTGGGGTGAGTTAGGACGTCCAACGATGACACTGTTATTAACTCACCAGATGGTGCAGACGGGAGAGGAAGCCAGTCATCCGGGACAAGAACAACTTCAGGGTTCGGCGTTACTAGAATTAATCCAAGAATTGCAAGATGGACTATGTAATGGGGTGCGGGTCAAGTTAGGGCGTTTAAATCAGTTAACGCTTACAGCCGGAGTTGAACGCATTGATGTGATGCAAGGATTTGAGTTTAGTGAGTCTCCGGTTCAAGATGCTGCACCGCCTGATTATTACCTGAGAAATAGTCCGCGAAAAAATGGTCAGTTAAGTCATACGCAGGAATTCTTGCTGGAATGCGAAACGAATCTCCAACTCTTGCTCGATAGTTTACGGCATTCAGAAAATCTTTATGAGCAAATTGAATTATTACGCACCTTGAAAAACTTGCGGGGACTGGATTTTGATACAGGGTTTGGTCAACCTAAAGGAGTGGTGACGGTGACGGATTTGCTGAATGAAGTGTACATCAAAGCCAGTAGTGAAGGAGCCTCTCCTTACTGGGGAGTGATTCGTCAAGCAGCGGGATTACTGAATAAAGTCGAAATTAGCTTGTCGGATGCGGTGACAGATATTTTGGTGCGGGGGAAACAGATAACGGTAGGAAAAGCGTATAGTGAGGCTTCCCTGATTAAAAACCCAATGTCTAACCTGGAAATCCAGGCAAAAATTGACGAGTTTTGTCGAGAAGATATTCGCGATCGCGTTTTGACTCAAGAACTCTTGATTTACTTAAGTATTCTGATTAAATCCGAACCTCATCTGGTTGATGGCTTGCTCACGCTGCGGGTTGGCTATTTAATTCTGCTGTTGACGAGTGAAGTGGCGGCTGAATTAGGGATGACTCAGGATGAAGCTTATGAAGAATTGATGCACTTGAGTCCCTTTGACATGAAAATGCGGCTGCGTTCCTGTTTGGCGGGATATGAAGGGATTAACCAAAAGTTACGCCAACAAGAATCCCTGCGCGTTAAGCAACCGAAACAGGTGATTAATTGGGTAATATTGCCAGAGGATCAAATCTATATAGATGAAGACATTACTACAGCAGGAAATTGGCTGAGAAAACGACAACTTGATGGTAGTGCGGGTCGAGTGCCTAAAGATTTTTACCCGAAAGTTTGGCAAGTGATGAAACATTGTAAGGGTTTGGTGATCGGCGATAAATTAGAGCGTCGCAATCGCCTCGATAGCCAACCTCTGCTCTCAGAAATGACACCTGGGGAAAAGAATTTTGCCCTGCGGGTTGAGCATTTACTCAATAAAATTCAAGTGCCAACCTATCGACAGGTGAATATCGAAGCACTTGTGGAATTAGCCGCAATACTGGAACGGAATCCAGAGTTGGAAATTGAAGAATACATTGTTCTTGATGTTTTGATTGGTCATGCTGTCCGTTTAGGCTGGTTGGAACGCTATCCAGAACGAGCAGATAAGTATGATGAATATAAGGCAGCAGCTTGGCGTGCTTTTTATGATATGTCTCCTCAAGAATGTGCGGCTTATATTGTTAAGGCGTTCCAATTCTTGACACAAGTAGAACCCGCCAACACTGACACAATTATTAGAAATTAGTGGAGTTTTGGGAATTTCAATTGGTTCTCTGGGATTTATGGTGATAAGTAAAACTTATCACCATAAATCCCAGAGAGCCCTACGGGTTAAGGTTTATCTATCAAACGTAAACTTTTATAAAGCTTTATCCCCTCACCCAAGCCTAGTGGTACGATGAACAACTAAAGCTAGGGGTGCCTGAGCAACCAGGCTGAGATTACACCCTGAGAACCTGAGACTGGTTAAGACCAGCGGAGGGAAGCGGTTTATTAAAAGGAATCTAATATGAGATCAGAATGGGTCGCTAAGCGGCAGGGACAGGGTAATGTTACACAAATGCACTACGCCCGCCAAGGTGTGATTACCGAGGAAATGCATTATGTCGCAGGGCGGGAAAACCTCTCCCCAGAACTGATTCGGGATGAGGTGGCGCGGGGACGAATGATTATTCCTGCCAATATTAACCATACCAACTTAGAACCGATGTGTATCGGCATCGCGTCTAAGTGTAAAGTCAATGCCAATATTGGTGCGTCTCCCAATTCTTCCAATATTGACGAAGAAGTCGCTAAGTTGAACCTGGCGGTTAAATATGGCGCCGATACTGTGATGGATTTATCCACGGGGGGTGGGAACCTAGATGAAATCCGCACGGCGATTATCAACGCTTCCCCTGTACCCATTGGTACGGTACCCGTGTATCAAGCTCTGGAAAGCGTTCACGGTACGATAGAAAACCTGACCCCGGATGACTTTCTCCAGATTATTGAGAAACATGCCCAGCAGGGGGTTGATTACCAAACCATTCACGCGGGACTTCTGATTGAACATCTACCCTTAGTGAGAAATCGCCTAACTGGTATTGTTTCTCGCGGTGGCGGTATCCTGGCGAAGTGGATGCTGCACCACCATAAGCAGAATCCTCTCTACACTCACTTCGACGATATTATCGAGATTTTCAAGAAGTACGATGTCTCGTTCAGTTTAGGCGATTCTCTGCGTCCAGGTTGTACTCATGATGCCTCTGATGAAGCGCAATTAGCCGAACTGAAAACCCTGGGACACCTGACTCGCCGCGCTTGGGAACATGATGTGCAAGTGATGGTGGAAGGTCCGGGTCATGTGCCGATGGATCAAATTGAGTTTAATGTCAAAAAGCAGATGGAAGAGTGTTCCGAAGCACCGTTCTATGTGCTCGGACCCTTGGTGACTGATATTGCCCCTGGTTATGACCATATCACGTCCGCGATCGGGGCAGCAATGGCGGGTTGGTATGGGACAGCCATGCTGTGCTATGTAACACCCAAGGAACACTTAGGACTACCTGATGCTGAAGACGTGCGAAATGGCTTAATTGCCTATAAAATAGCTGCCCATGCTGCCGATATTGGACGCCATCGTCCGGGCGCACGAGACAGAGACGATGAACTCTCCCTCGCCCGTTATAACTTCGACTGGAATCGCCAGTTTGAGTTATCACTTGACCCCGATCGGGCAAAAGAATATCACGACGAAACGTTGCCCGCAGATATTTATAAAACGGCTGAATTCTGCTCAATGTGTGGACCTAAGTTCTGCCCAATGCAGACCAAGGTTGATGCGGATGCGTTGACAGAATTGGAGAAGTTCTTAGCCAAGGAACCTGTTAAGCAAAGCTGACTTTAAATTATAACACATAGAACAAGAGGGTGGGTATTACCCACCTTTTTTTGTTTTTTATGAGTCGGAATTGATGCTTAGGGCTTATGCAAGTTTTCACGGTTTCAGTCAAAATAGTTACCAGCAAGTCATTAATGTTCATCCTTCAAGTGGTGTGGCTACCATTTAGATACATTGTGCAGTGTTTTAAAACGGTTAACCCTTGTTTAAGCCGAATCGTCAACGTAAACGATTAAAAAAAAATCTGCTTAGAGGAATTGTCAGTCTCATCAGATGGCTGGCAAAACTTGGTAAAGGTTTATATAACACGATAATGTCGCTGCGATCGCGTCGGCGTTCCTCTACCCAACCCCCGATGCAAGCTGCACCCTTACCCGCCAACGAAGCAGAGCGGCTCAAAGCTCTGCGGGGGTACAACATCCTTGATACACTACCCGAACAAGACTTTGATGACCTCACAGCTTTAGCCTCACACATCTGTGGGACTCCCATCGCCCTAATTAGCCTGATTGATCAAAATCGCCAGTGGTTTAAGTCAAAAGTGGGCATCGATGCGACACAAACACCCAGAGAACAGGCATTTTGCGCTCATGCTATTCTGAATCCCGAAGATATCATGGTTGTACCCAATGCCTTAGAAGACGAGCGGTTTGCGGGAAACCCTCTAGTAACGTCTGATCCCAATATCCGATTCTATGCGGGCGCTCCTTTAGTCACTGAAGATGGTTTTCCCCTGGGAACCCTGTGTGTGATTGACAAGATTCCTCACGATCTCACACCGCAACAGATCACCGCCCTCCAAGCCCTCAGCCGTCAGGTGATTAACCAAATGGAACTACGGTTGAATTTAACCCGGTTAAATCGCCAAGTTGCTAGGCGCCAGGAAGTCGAAGCCAAGCAGCGAGTATCAGATCAGCAAGTCGTCGAACTCCTCGAAAGCATGACCGATGGGTTTTTTGCCTTGGATCGGCAATGGCAGTTTACCTATGTTAATCAAGTCGGCGCTCAAATTTTACACCGCCAACCTGAAGAATTACTACGTCAGAATATCTGGGACACTTTTCCCGATACGGTAGGTTCAATATTTGAGCAGCAATATCACAAAGCGATGGAGCAACAGAGTCCTGTCACCTTTGAAGCCTTCTACCCACCCATCAGATGCTGGTTTGAAGTACGGGCTTTTCCCTCCTATGAAGGACTCTCAGTTTTCTTTCATGACATTACCCAACGCAAGCAAACCGATGCGGCTTTAAAACGGGAAAAGCAAAAAGTTGAGAACTTGTTACTCAATATTTTGCCCCAAACTATTGCCAAGCAGTTGCAACATGAGCCAGGATTAATCGCCCAGAAACATGAAGATGTGACCATTTTATTTGCAGACTTGGTGAAGTTCACTCAACTAGCGGGTCAGATTTCTCCCCAAGAACTGGTTAGCTTGCTCAACATGATCGTTTCTACGTTTGATCGATTAGCCCAAAAGCATGGTTTGGAAAAAATTAAGACCATTGGTGATGCTTATATGGTAGTTGGCGGACTACCTACCCCTCAGAGCAACCATGTCGATGCGATCGCGCAAATGGCACTGGATATGCAACAGAGCCTTGAACAAATCAATACCTCAACGGGTAAGAATTTTCGTTTGCGGATTGGGATTAACACCGGAGTCGTTATTGCTGGCGTCATTGGCACAACTAAGTTTAGCTACGACATTTGGGGTGATGCGGTGAATATCGCTAGTCGCATGGAATCTCGCGGTCAACCGGACAGAATTCAGGTAACTGAGATAACTTACCAGCGCTTGCGAGACAAGTTTGAGTTAGTCGAACGGGGATTTATCCGGGTTAAAGGCAAGGGTAAAATGAAAACCTATTGGTTAATGGGTGAAAAGCCGAAAATTGTGCAACAGTAAGAAGTAGGCGAACCGCTCGCACTCCTATTCCCTTCTACCTTCTGCCTTCTACTATAAATCGTGACCAATTTGAGGGTTAATGGATGTCTCACAATCTACAGAGGAAGCAGGAAAACTGAATGATATCGCTAACGCCATACCAGAAAGAATTAAGAAGGTGAGCCAGGATTTGCGGCGTTGGTGTTCATCGGATTGCGTCTCTTCATCCATCAGCAAATTCCACAGTAGGAAGCAAAGACTGACTCCGGGTTCTAGGTTGGATTTGAATAACCAGTCGATGAGATTAGGAATTAGGAATTCGGCTAATAGCCAGAGTTTCTTTTTCCAGGTTTTGGATGTTGGGGATTTCATGGCTTGACCTCGTTAAATTTAGGGTTATGAGGTCTAGTCTGGCGATGGAATAAATAGATTGAAAACAGGAAGTAGGTAGTTAGAAAAAGTGATTCGATTGATTGGGGTTGGGGTAAATTGCCGATAATTATCTACAAATAGGGCGTAACGGTTTATAAATAGAGGAAAATAATTGGAAATAGCTGGAAATAGTAGGTTTTATTTTTTAGGGTATTTCTACTGACAATTGACATCGGTTTTGCTACGTTAAATGTAGGGGCACCATCCTTGGTATCTAGGTCAAGTTAAGCCACAATATCCCTCACCCCCAGCCCCTATCTATCCCCCCTAGCCCCCATCCCCCCTAGCCCCCCTTTGAAAGGGGGGAATTAAGAAAGGGGGGAATTAAGAAAGGGGGGAATTAAGAAAGGGGGAATTAAGAAAGGGGGAATTAAGAAAGGGGGGAATGAGTACACAGGGGAGCAAGAGGGGAGCAAGAAGCTAACTTTTCACGATATGTGACACAACGAAAGGAGGTAAGTTTTTATCATTTGCTTCATTCAAGGGAACCTGGTTTTGAGTGAGAGATTGTGTAGGGGCGGGTTTCACTACTATCTTTTTGGTTGCATCCAGATGTGACTAAACCCGCCCCGATTCAGGTTTCTAGACTTCCCCTAAAAAGTTAGGCTTTGAAGGGAAACGGGAGGGGGATAAAAGTGGGCTAGGGGATGAGGGTGAAAATGTCAAAAACCGAGGGTTAACACTATGAATTACAATCAAAACTTTTTGGACGATATCAACCAGCAGTTATTTCCACGAGATATTACCGATAAAAATCTCAGAGAACGCATCTTCTTTCCGCTGCGGTTTCAGCGTCGGGAGTCTCGTGTGTATCATACAGATATTGCCAAAGAAATGAGTCAGACAGAACCATTACTGGGGGTTAATTGTCAAACCTCAATTAATACAACCATACAAAATGTAATTCGGCGGCTGGTGGAGGTGTTTGGTGCGGAAATGGCACAAGATGGCGTGAATACAGCGCCGTTAATTCAGCGACAACGGGGTAAAAAAGGCGCGTGGGAGGTGGTTTATCAGTGGTTGTGGCAGCATAAGTTTCCGCGATGGCAATTGGATTGGATTTGGCAGGGGTTGGTAAAGCAGGCGGATTCTCCAGCAGATTGGATTCGATTTACTCCGGTTAATCCGGGGGATAAAAAATTAGTGGTTCCTCTGGGGAAGACGCGAAAACAACCTGTGATTGGGGTGAATATTCCCTCGATGATGCATATTGATTTAGAGTGTGATTCGGGACATTTATTATTACTGAATCGCGGCAGTGAGAGTCAGTATGTAATGTGTCCATCAGCCGCGTTTGCGCCAAGGAATCGCCTCACGGGAGAAACAATTCTCATGCCTCAGCTTGGGGCAATCTGTGAGCAAGATAAAATTAAGTTTGATACTCTGGGAAAAGAAGAGTTTTTGGGAATTGTGGTAAATCGCTGGTTAGAGTTTCCCTGGTTAAAACCAAATAAGGAGGAACCTGCACCAATTTGGGATACTGAACGGTTGCATCAATTGTGGGTTAATTTGGAAGGAGAGGAAAATTGGCGGGGGTTTTATCAGGCGTTTGAGGTGGTGGAGATGTAGATCCCCCCAACCCCCCTTTTTAAGGGGGGCTTGAATATCTCTCTCCTGGAAAACAGGGATTCAATTTATCGAACTTGGAAAAGGGAGGGCTTGATACCAAATTGCAGTCTAATATAAAACTTTATTTTCGCCCATCTCCCCCTCTCCCCATCTACTCTATCTGTTATCTTGGAACGCAAATTGGTATGAATATCTCCTCCCTTTTGAAGGGAGGCTGGGGGGGATCAACGACTAAACCTTAATCGTTTATGTTCAATCTTCTGTTTATGTAAACGTTCTGAATACTGAGGAGAAACACCAATGGATGAACAACGAATGACTGCCTATATTAACCTGATTGAATTCCTCTTGAATTGTCCCAATGGGGAAGAACTTTCCTTGTTACAGGCGAACGCCGAATTAGTGGATCAGGAGTTCGTGCAGGTAATGGTAGTAGTTGCGGCGCAAATGGCAGAAGTGGGGAATGAGAATGCGGCGAACTGGTTACTAGCGTTAGCAGCAGAATTAGCGGAAATTCTGGGAATTGATTCAACCTCTCCCCCTGCCCCTCTCCTGCAAGGAGAGGGGAGAAATACTCCCCCATTGCCTAGTAGCAAAGGTGAGTTAGGGGGGTTAGGTTATACCTCGGTAACACTCCAAGACTATCTCAATTTCTTAATATCTGTATTGCAGATAGTGGAAGATGATAATCGTCCTCAGTCAATATACCCTCTGCTACAAAATAATCTGAATAAGCTGGATGATAAACTCGCTCATATACTGACAGCATGGGCAAAAGAAACATTAGCTAAACTTGAACCAGAAGTCGCAGAATCCCTCGCTGAGGCTATTTTATCTTTCAGTAATTTGATGGGACAGTTTACGTTGGGGAATATCGCTAGTAATAAAGAAATTGCGATTGCTGGATATCAAGCTGTTGTTCCCATTTTTAGCCAGTCAGACTTTCCCAAAGATTGGGTAATGACTCAAAACAATCTGGCTAATGCCTACTGTGATAGAATTCGCGGGAATAGGGCGGATAATTTAGAAAAAGCTATCACCCATTATCATAATGCTTTACGTTTCCTTAGCCAGTCAGACTTTCGCCAAGATTGGGCAGCTACTCAAAACAATCTAGCCGCTGCCTATTTTGATAGAATACGCGGGGATAGGGCTGAAAACTTGGAAAAAGCTATCACCCATTATCATAACGCTTTACTTGTCTGTACCCAGTCAGACTCTCCCCAACAATGGGCAAATACTCAAAACAATCTGGCTATTGCCTACTGTAAGAGAATACACGGGGATAGGGCGGAAAATCTAGAAGCCGCGATCGCACATTTTAATAACACTTTACTTGTCTATACTCAGTCAGACTTTCCCCAATATTGGGCAACCAAAACCAATCTGGGGAATGCCTATAGTGATAGAATACGCGGGGATAGGGCTGAGAATCTAGAAGCCGCGATCGCACATTATGATAACGCTTTACTTGTCTGTACCCAGTCAGACTTTCCCCAACAATGGGCAATGACTCAAAACAATCTGGGGAATGCCTACAGTTATAGAATAGGCGGGGATAGGGCTGAGAATTTAGAAGCCGCGATCGCACATTATCATAACGCTTTACTTGTCTATACTCCTAATAGATTCCCAATTGAGTGCTTCCAAACTAGCCAAAATTTAGGCAACCTCGCCTGGAATACTCAGGATTTTAAATTAGCGATTCAAAGTTATCAACTAGCCATTCAAGCTGTCGAACAAAGCCGTAACTGGGTGATTGATGAAGAACGCCGCCAGGAGATTCTCACAGAGTCAATTTATGTCTACGAAAGAATTATTCAAGCTTATCTGAATATCGGTGAAATTGGCAAAGCTTTAGAATATACCGAACGCTTCCGTTGTCAACGCTTAGTTGAATTGATGGCGAGTGATGTGCTTAACCCAGGGGGAGAAATTATTCCAGAAGTCCAAGAATTGTTAATTGACTATGAGGAACTACAGCAGCGGATTAATAGCCTACGGTTTAGTTCTCAAACAGAAGCGATGCCAGCCTTAACAGAGAGTCGTCGATTGCCGGATGGGGAAGCATTGGCAGCAAACCTAGCAGAAATTCAGAGATTAGAGGAACAAAAACAACAGGTTTGGAAGCAACTGCGCCGTTATGATCCAGTCTTAGCGGGACAAATTCAGGTGGAACATCTTAATTTAGACCAAATGCAGGAGTTAATCGAAAATGATACTACTGCCCTGCTGAGTTTTTATACCACGAATGACGATACCTATATTTTTATCCTACTTAAGGATCAGAGTCCGCAAGTCTATACCTGCCAGGGACAGGGATTTGAAACCTTCCAGAATTGGATAACTAAAAACTGGTTTATACCCTATCGTTGGGCAAATAAAGAATGGCGAGAAAACATAGAAACGTTTCTCCAAGAACTTGCCCAGCGTTTGCAGTTAAAGGATTTTATTTATCAATATCTCACCGGAATTGAGGAATTAATTATTGTGCCTCATTTGCGTTTACATCAAATGCCCTTTGCTGCATTACCGATTGATGGGATAGAGACGTTCCCCCGGAAGGGGGATAATTCAAAGCCTTCTCTCTCTAACCCCCCTTTCAAAGGGGGGCAAGGGGGGATGGAGAGAGGTTTGGAGAGAGGTTTTCTAGATCCCGTGAAAAGTAAGGGAGATGGAGAGACACGGGGGTTAGTGATTGGCAAAAAATCTCAAGCCAAAGTAACCCTAACTCCCACCACCTACTTAGGCGATTTATTCCGGATTCGCATTGTACCAAGCTGCCAAATTCTCTACTATTGCCAGCAACGCCCGCCAATCCCAAATCAGCCAACAATGGGTATTGTGGAAGATGCCACAGAAGACCTACTTTTCACCCGCTACGAATGCGAAACCCTTGCCCAATCCTACGGCGTTTCTGCTGACAAACGCCTGCAAGGGCGCAAGGCGACAGTAACCGAATACAAAACCTTAGCCTCACAGGTGCAAGTTCTCCACTCTAGCCATCATGCCACATCGAATCCGATGCAACCCCTAGACTCTTATTTAGTATTAGGGGATGGTTCTCTAACCCTGAGTCAACTCATCAGCCCCGGTTGGCGAATGCCTAATTTATCTGATGTATTTGCCTGCTGCTGCGAGGTCAATTTTAGTGTTAACAAACTTACCGATGATTTACTCAGTTTAGCCACAGGATTTCTCTGTGCTGGAGCCAGGAGTGTAGTGAGTACGCAGTGGTCGGTAGAGGACTTACCCAGCGCCCTGTTAGCGATTTTTTACTACAATTTTCGTCAGGCGGGGATGAGCCGTTCTCAGGCATTACAGCAGGGTCAGATTAAATTGCGGAATTTAACCGGAGAGGAGTTTGCCAGGAATTATCAAGGGGAGATTGGCAAGTCGTTGCAACAGCAGTATGATCAGGCGATGACTTGGCGGAATCATGCCAACGTTAAGGGTGATGTTGCTGAGTGCCAGAAGTGGCGGGATTTAGCGGATAAGATTCAGGTACAGCAGCAGTGTTTGCAGTTGTTGGCGAAGAAGAAGCAGCCTTTTTCTCATCCCTATTATTGGGCAGGTTTTGTCTCTCAGGGATTGCCTTGATGATTGTCATTTGTCATTTGTTCTGACTTTTCACTCTAAGTTGTCTGTGTAGTATATAGTCATTGATAGAGTTGTATAACTTATCGGTTATGTATTCGTGCGCCTCGCAACTTTTTCAATTTTGGCAAAAATCAACGTAATAGCAAGGGTTTCAGGTGCTAATTGGGTAAGCCCCTGGGCGCTCCTGGGCGCGGTCGCGGTAGTAAATGATAGCTTATTGGTTATAAAGCTTGTGTTGGTTGAGGCTTTATTCAACCCCTGGGCGCTCTTGTGATATACTATCCATGGGGAAATGTTAGAGGTCATTAAATTAGATTTGAATATTTTCCTATACACGGGGAGTCGATTTGACAGCGGACGGAATGATTTTTCAAGTTGTCTTGATTTTTCAAATTCCCTTGAATTCCTATCAGGGATTGAAACCAGGGGCGATTGCATCTGATGATTTAGTTCAAGTAGTCTAAATACCCCGGTGCGGCGTTTGATACGGGGATTGATAAGCTAATTATCCTCGGCTGGCAGATTTACCTATAAGTTTTGCTAAAGCAAAAGCCAACTTTCTTCATTTAGCATAGATACAAAGAATAGAATCCTCTCTGCTCGGTCTTTTTGGGTATTTTGACATTGACATATTTCTTCGCACCCTTCTCTTACAG